>NZ_VYKE01000024.1:0-64184 GCF_032424515.1 Pseudomonas sp. JV245A | reverse complement strand
AGCGATCGACGCGGTGCATCAACAGCACCGCGTTATCGTTGTTCGCCGGCTAGCCGGCTCCTGCAAGGTGGGTCAGACGCCCAGGTAGTCGAGGATGCCTTCGGCGGCGTTGCGCCCTTCGAAGATCGCCGTCACCACAAGATCAGAACCGCGCACCATGTCACCACCGGCAAAGATCTTCGGGTTGCTGGTCTGGTGCTTGAACTGGCCCTGTTCCGGGGCCACGACACGGCCCTGGCTGTCGGTCTGGATGCTGAACTGCTCGAACCATGGCGCCGGGCTTGGACGGAAACCGAAGGCGATGACCACGGCGTCGGCCGGGATGATCTCTTCAGAACCCGGGATCGGCTCGGGGCTGCGGCGGCCACGGGCGTCCGGCTCGCCGAGACGGGTCTCGACCACCTTCACGCCTTCGACTCGGTCTTCACCGACGATGGCGATCGGCTGGCGGTTGTAGAGGAACTTCACGCCTTCTTCCTTGGCGTTCTTCACCTCTTTGCGCGAGCCGGGCATGTTGGCTTCGTCACGACGATAGGCGCAGGTCACCGACTTGGCGCCCTGGCGGATCGAGGTGCGGTTGCAGTCCATCGCGGTGTCGCCACCGCCCAGCACCACCACCTTCTTGCCCTTCATGTCGACGAAGTCTTCCGGCGACTTTTCAAAGCCCAGGTTGCGGTTGACGTTGGCGATCAGGAAATCCAGCGCGTCATAGACGCCCGGCAGGTCCTCGCCGGCAAAGCCGCCCTTCATGTAGGTGTAGGTGCCCATGCCCATGAACACCGCATCGTATTCGGCGAGCAGCTGCTCCATGGTCACGTCCTTGCCCACCTCGGTGTTGAGGCGGAACTCGATGCCCATGCCGCTGAAGACTTCGCGACGATTGCTCAGCACGGTCTTTTCCAGCTTGAACTCGGGGATACCGAAGGTCAGCAGACCGCCGATTTCCGGGTTCTTGTCGAACACCACCGGGGTCACGCCGCCACGCACCAGCACGTCGGCACAGCCCAGGCCTGCCGGGCCCGCGCCAATGATCGCCACGCGTTTGCCGGTGGGCTTGACCTTGGACATGTCAGGGCGCCAGCCCATGGCGAAAGCGGTGTCGGTGATGTACTTCTCCACCGAACCGATGGTCACCGCGCCAAACCCGTCGTTGAGGGTGCAGGCACCCTCGCACAGGCGATCCTGCGGGCACACCCGGCCGCAGACTTCCGGCAGGGTGTTGGTCTGGTGCGACAGCTCGGCGGCGGCGAGGATGTTGCCCTCGGCCACCAGCTTGAGCCAGTTGGGAATGAAGTTGTGCACCGGGCACTTCCATTCGCAGTACGGGTTGCCACAACCCAGGCAGCGGTGGGCCTGGTCGGCCGACTGCTGGGGTTTGAAGGGTTCGTAGATTTCCACGAACTCTTTCTTGCGTTGACGCAACAGTTTCTTCTTCGGATCCTTGCGCCCGACATCGATGAACTGGAAGTCGTTATTCAGACGTTCAGCCATTATCAAAACCTCATCACACTCTTCAGGCGCATATCACTGCGGGTTGGCACGGGTGCTGGAAAGCAACGACTTCAAGCTGGCAGCCTTGGGCTTGACCAGCCAGAAACGGCGCAGGTAGTCGTCGAGGTTCTCGGCGAGGTTACGGCCCCATTCGCTGTCGGTTTCCTCGACGTACTCGTTCAGCACGCGCTGCAGGTGGCTGCGATAGGCTTCCATCGCTTCGCCGCTGATCCGTTGGATTTCCACCAGTTCGTGGTTGACCCGGTCAACGAAGGTGTTGTCCTGGTCCAGCACATAGGCGAAACCGCCGGTCATGCCTGAGCCGAAGTTGTAACCGGTCTTGCCCAGGACGCAGACGAAACCACCGGTCATGTACTCACAGCAGTGATCGCCAGTGCCTTCCACCACGGTGTGGGCACCGGAGTTGCGCACGGCGAAACGCTCACCCGCGGTGCCAGCGGCGAACAGCTTGCCGCCGGTGGCGCCGTACAGGCAGGTGTTGCCGATAATGGCGCTGTCCTGGGTCTTGTAGACGCTGCCCTTGGGCGGAACGATCACCAGCTTGCCGCCGGTCATGCCCTTGCCCACGTAGTCGTTGGCGTCGCCTTCCAGGTAGAGGTTCAGGCCGCCGGCGTTCCACACGCCGAAGCTCTGCCCCGCAGTGCCCTTGAAGCGGAACGTGATAGGCGCCTGGGCCATGCCCTGGTTGCCGTGGAGCCTGGCGATCTCGCCGGAGATCCGTGCGCCGATGGAGCGGTCGCAGTTGCAGATATCCAGGGCGAAATCGGCGCCGCTCTTGTCATTGATCGCAGAGCGGGCCATCTCGACCATTTTCTCGGCCAGCAGGCCCTTGTCGAACGGCGGGTTGCGGTCCACCTGGCAGAACTGCGGCTTGTCCGCCGGAATGTGGTCACTGCCCAGCAACGGGGTCAGGTCCAGGTGATGCTGCTTGGCGGTCTGGCCTTCCAGCACCTCCAGCAGGTCGGTCCGGCCGATCAGTTGCTCCAGGGAACGCACGCCAAGCTTGGCCAGCCACTCACGGGTTTCCTCGGCGACGTAGGTGAAGAAGTTCACCACCATGTCGACAGTGCCGATGTAGTGATCCTTGCGCAGTTTCTCGTTCTGGGTGGCCACGCCGGTGGCGCAGTTGTTCAGGTGGCAGATGCGCAGGTATTTGCAGCCCAGGGCGATCATCGGCGCGGTGCCGAAGCCGAAGCTTTCGGCGCCGAGGATGGCTGCCTTGATCACGTCGAGGCCGGTTTTCAGGCCGCCGTCGGTCTGTACCCGGACCTTGCCGCGCAGGTCATTGCCGCGCAGGGTCTGGTGGGTTTCCGCCAGGCCCAGTTCCCACGGTGCACCGGCGTACTTGATGGAGGTCAGCGGCGAAGCGCCGGTACCGCCGTCGTAGCCGGAGATGGTGATCAGGTCGGCATAGGCCTTGGCCACACCGGCGGCGATGGTACCAACGCCGGCTTCGGCCACCAGCTTCACCGACACCAGCGCCTGAGGGTTGACCTGCTTGAGGTCGAAGATCAGCTGCGACAAGTCTTCGATCGAATAGATGTCGTGGTGCGGCGGAGGCGAAATCAAGGTCACGCCGGGGACTGCGTAGCGCAGCTTGGCGATCAGGCCGTTGACCTTGCCACCAGGCAGCTGGCCGCCCTCGCCGGGCTTGGCGCCCTGGGCCACCTTGATCTGCAGCACTTCGGCGTTGACCAGGTATTCCGGGGTCACGCCGAAACGGCCAGTGGCCACTTGCTTGATCTTCGAGCTCTTGATGGTGCCGTAGCGCGCCGGGTCTTCACCGCCTTCACCGGAGTTGGAACGCGCGCCAAGGCGGTTCATGGCTTCGGCCAGGGCTTCGTGAGCTTCCGGCGACAGGGCGCCGAGAGAGATACCGGCAGAGTCGAAGCGCTTGAGGATCGATTCCAGGGGCTCGACTTCGCTGATGTCCATCGGCGTGTCCAGGGTCTTCACCTGGAACAGGTCGCGGATCATCGACACCGGGCGGTTGTCCACCAGCGCGGTGTATTCCTTGAACTTGGCGTAGTCGCCCTGCTGCACAGCGGCTTGCAGGGTGTTGACCACGTCCGGGTTGTAGGCGTGGTATTCGCCGCCGTGGACGAACTTCAGCAGGCCGCCTTGCTGGATCGGCTTGCGCGGGCTCCAGGCTTCGGTCGCCAGGGCTTTCTGCTCGGCTTCGATGTCGACGAAACGTGCGCCCTTGATCCGGCTCGGCACGCCACGGAAGCTCAGGTTGCAAACTTCCTCGGATAAGCCGATGGCTTCGAACAGCTGCGCGCCACGGTAAGAGGCGATGGTGGAGATGCCCATCTTCGACAGGATCTTCAACAGGCCCTTGGTGATGCCCTTGCGGTAGTTCTTGAACACCTCGTAGAGGTCGCCCAGCACTTCACCGGTACGGATCAGGTCACCCAGCACTTCGTAGGCCAGGAACGGATAGACCGCCGAGGCGCCGAAACCGATCAGCACCGCAAAGTGGTGCGGATCGCGGGCGGTGGCGGTTTCCACGAGGATGTTGGAGTCGCAGCGCAGGCCTTTTTCGGTCAGGCGGTGGTGCACCGCGCCCGTGGCCAGGGAGGCGTGGATCGGCAACTTGCCCGGCGCGATATGACGGTCGCTGAGGACGATCTGGGTGCGGCCGGCGCGCGCGGCTTCTTCAGCCTGGTCGGCGACGTTGCGGATCGCCGCTTCCAGACCGACGCTCTCGTCGTAGTTGAGGTCGATGACCTGGCGCTCGAAGCCCGGGCGATCGAGGTTCATCAGCGAACGCCACTTGGCCGGGGAGATCACTGGCGAGCTGAGGATCACTCGCGAAGCGTGCTCAGGCGACTCCTGGAAGATGTTGCGCTCGGCACCGAGGCAGATCTCCAGGGACATGACGATGGCTTCGCGCAGCGGGTCGATCGGCGGGTTGGTGACCTGGGCGAACTGCTGGCGGAAATAGTCGTAGGGGGTACGCACGCGCTGGGACAGCACCGCCATCGGCGTGTCGTCGCCCATCGAACCCACTGCTTCGTAGCCCTGCTCGCCCAGCGGGCGCAGCACCTGATCACGCTCTTCGAAGGTGACCTGGTACATCTTCATGTACTGCTTGAGCTGGTCGACGTCGTAGAAGGCCGAACCGTGGTCGTTGTCTTCCATGGTGGCCTGGATGCGCAGGGCATTCTTGCGCAGCCATTGCTTGTACGGATGACGGGACTTCAGACGGTTGTCGATGGCGTCGGTGTCGAGGATCTGCCCGGTCTCGGTGTCCACGGCAAAGATCTGGCCCGGGCCGACCCGGCCCTTGGCGATCACGTCCTCGGGCTGGTAGTTCCACACGCCGATTTCCGAGGCCAGGGTGATGAAGCCGTTCTGGGTGGTGACCCAGCGCGCCGGGCGCAGGCCGTTGCGGTCCAGCAGGCAGACGGCGTAGCGGCCGTCGGTCATGACCACGCCGGCCGGGCCGTCCCACGGCTCCATGTGCATCGAGTTGTATTCGTAGAACGCGCGCAGGTCGGCGTCCATGGTCTCGACGTTCTGCCACGCTGGCGGAATGATCATGCGCACGCCGCGGAACAGGTCGATGCCGCCGGTGACCATCAGCTCCAGCATGTTGTCCATGCTCGAGGAGTCGGAACCCACGCGGTTGACCAGCGGGCCGAGCTCTTCCAGGTCCGGGATCAGGTCGTTGGCGAACTTGGTGCGCCGGGCCACGGCCCAGTTGCGGTTGCCGGTGATGGTGTTGATCTCGCCGTTGTGGGCGAGGAAGCGGAATGGCTGGGCCAGCGGCCATTTCGGCAGGGTGTTGGTAGAGAAACGCTGGTGGAACACGCAGATCGCGGTTTGCAGGCGCTCGTCACCCAGGTCCGGATAGAAGGCGGCGAGGTCCGCCGGCATCATCAGGCCCTTATAGATGATGGTCTTGTGGGAAAAGCTGCAGATGTAGTGGTCGGTGTCGGCGGCGTTGGCCACCGAGGAGCGGCGACGGGAACTGAACAGCTTGATGGCGAAATCCTGGTCGCTCAGGCCCTGGCCGCCGATGAATACTTGTTCGATCTGTGGCAGGCGCTCCAGGGCCAGACGCCCGAGCACACTGGTATCGATCGGCACTTTGCGCCAGCCCACCAGTTGCAGGCCGGCGGCGAGGATCTCGCGGTTCATGTTTTCGCGAGCGGCTTCGGCTTTCACCGGGTCCTGGTTGAAGAACACCATGCCCACCGCATATTGCTTGGGCAGCTCGATGCCGAAGTGCTCCGTGGCGACTGCGCGCAGGAACAGGTCGGGCTTTTGCATCAGCAGACCGCAACCGTCGCCGGTCTTGCCGTCCGCGTTGATCCCACCGCGGTGGGTCATGCAGGTCAGGGCCTCAATGGCCGTTTTCAACAGGGTATGACTGGGTTCGCCCTGCATATGGGCTATCAGGCCGAAACCACAGTTATCCTTAAATTCATCTGGTTGGTACAGACCTGCTTTCATAGACACTTTCTCACCAGGCTGCCTCTTTTAGAGGCAAATTTCTTTTCAATTCAACCACTTGCATTCCGCGCCGAACGTACGCCAGCTTTGCGGGGGCAAAAGGGAGGTCATTGTACACACCGACACAAAGCCCCACAAATTTAGCGACGATCTGTCGTAAATTCATGTCGCATTTATGAACGTTTTAAAGCGATATGCTGTGCTAGTCAAAAAGTTTTGCTTTTGACTGCCGCGACTCAAAAACTACTGTGACGCAGACACCACAAGGCACGCGGCCTGTAAGGCAGCATGCCGATGCGGAAATTTGAGGTTGCCGGGAGAGGCGGCCTGGGTAAGGCCGCCGAATCTTCAGCGAGTTGTTGCCAGTTCTTGTTGAACGCTAGCGACAGTGCGAGGCCAAGGTTTACCAGCCTGAACCTTCGCTGGCAAGGATTTGATGGCGCTGACCGCTGCATCGCGGCTTGCGAAGTTGCCGTAGGTGATCACATACAGCGGCTTGCCGTTGAGGACTTTCTTGAAGTAGCGGTATTCGCCGCCCTGTTCCTTGACGAAGTTCTGCGCGGTGGCTTCCGAGCTGGTGCCGAGGATCTGCACCACGTAGTTGCCTGGCGCCTGGCCAGCGTACCAGCTGCCACCGGCGGCCTTGGCCACGGTGACCGGCTTCTCGGCCGGCTTGGCCGGAGCAGGCTTGGCTGCCACTGGCTTCTCTGCCGGCTTGGCGGCAGGCGCAGGCTTGGCCGTGGCCACCTGGGTCGGTGCCGGGGCTGGACGCGCTGCCGGAGTCGGCGTCGGGCCAGCCGTAGCCCCAGCAGGCGGCGCGGTGGTGGTCACGGTCGGTGGAACGGCGCTGGAGCCTTCAACCGGTACCCCGTCGTCACCCTCACTGATACCCCCTGCGGCTTCGGCCAGAGGACCGCGCATCACGGGCTGCGACTGGCCGACCAACGGCAGCGGCATTGGCTGTGACGAACCGGCGAACTCTACTGACGGGCTGCCATTGGCATTGGGTGTCGGTGTTTGCCCCAAAGGCAGCTGCGCTTGCTCATTGGCCGGAGCGCCGGTGGTTGGAGCCTTGCTGCGGCCCGGCATCAACCAGGCCGCGGCCACGGCCACCACCACGACAGCGGAGATGGCCAATACGTGTTTCTTCGGCATGTTGAACCCCATACTTGGACGCTTGACCGCAGAGCGGCTGGCGATCATTGCTTCGATCATTGCATCCCTGGCGACCTGGTTGATGTTGCCCGGCCAGCCATCGGAGCCTTCGTGAATATCACTGATCTGATCTGCGGAGAAAAGTTCGATGCCCTGCCCCGCACCTTCAAGCCGCTGGGCCAGATATTCGCGGGTTTCCTCTTCGGTATAAGGCTGCAACTCGATGACGTGGAAGCGCTCTTCCTCGGTATTGAGCTGGTCCAGTGCGGCGATCAGCGACGACTCGCCGAACAGGAACACATGGGGACGACCTTCCGGAGCGCCGGCCGCCAGGGCCAGCAGGGCCTCGAGGGCGGACTCGTCGAGCTGCTCGGCATCATCCACCAGCAGATAGACTTCCTGACCGGTCAGGGCCAGCTGCACTATCTGGGCGAGGATCGCGCCGATTTCAGCCTCGGCCACGTTCAGCGCCTGGGCCACCTGGCGCAGCACGCCGGCAGCGTCGCCGGCGCCGCGGGCCGACACCACCACGCTCTGCACCGATTGCTTGTTGGTACTGGCTACCAGCGCCTGGCGCAGCAGGGTCTTGCCGCTGCCCTGAGGCCCGGTGACCACCAGCAGCAACTGGCTGTAGCGGGCCAGGTGATGCAGTTGCCCCAGCACGGGCTTGCGCTGGGCAGGAAAGAACTTGAAGCCAGGGACCCGGGGAGCGAAAGGATCGTGGCTCAACTGGTAATGGCCGAGGAAAGCCTCGTCGGCGTGCAAACTAGTCATCGGGATCTTATTAACCTTTAAGCTGAGCCAGGGCGCGGTAGTCCGCTCCCAGCGTGGCCTGTAAAACCTCTTTCGGATAATCGTCGGTCACTACGGCTTCGCCCATGCGGCGCAACAGCACCAGACGCAAACGACCGTCGATCACTTTCTTGTCAATTGCCATGTGTTCGAGAAAATCCGCTTCGCTCATTTCCTCTGGCGGGATGACCGGCAAGCCCGCGCGCTGGAACAGGCGAATACCGCGGTCACGCTCCTGGCTGGTGATCCAGCCCAGGCGCGCGGACATTTCCAGGGCCATTACGGTGCCAGCAGCCACCGCCTCCCCATGCAGCCACACACCGTACCCCATGTGGGTTTCGATGGCGTGGCCGAAGGTATGCCCCAGGTTGAGAGTGGCCCGCACTCCCGATTCACGTTCGTCGGCACCCACCACCGCGGCCTTGGCCGCACAGGAGCGCTCGATGGCGTAAGTCAGGGCCTGCTGGTCCAGGGCCCGCAGGCGGTCGACGTTCTCTTCCAGCCAGGTGAGGAAGGGCTCGTCGCAGATCAGGCCGTACTTGATCACTTCCGCCAGACCTGCCGACAGCTCGCGGCTGGGCAGGGTGTTAAGGCTGGTGGTATCGATCAGCACCACGTTCGGCTGGTAGAAGGCGCCGACCATGTTCTTGCCCAGCGGGTGGTTGATACCGGTCTTGCCACCCACCGAAGAGTCCACCTGGGACAGGAGGGTGGTAGGAATCTGGATGAAATCCACGCCCCGCTGGTAGCAGGCCGCGGCAAAGCCGGCCATATCACCGATCACGCCGCCACCGAGGGCGATGATGGTAGTGCGTCTATCGTGGCGAGCAGTGAGCAGGCCATCGAAGATCAACTGCAGGGTTTCCCAGTTCTTGTAGGCCTCGCCATCGGGCAGGACCACCGAGATCACCGAGAACTGCCCCAGGCTGCGGGTCAGACGCTCAAGGTAAAGCGGCGCGACGGTCTCATTGGAAATGATCGCCACTTGCCGCCCGGCGATATGCGGCACCAGCAGCTCGGGCTGGTCCAACAGACCTTCACCAATGTGAATCGGGTAGCTGCGCTCGCCTAGATCGACCTTAAGTGTCTGCATGTGTCCCCACAGTGAAGATGGAAGCAGGCATTGTGCCCTGCATTGACGATGGGCCTCGTCTGGTCTTCTGACGCAGCCCGATAGCTCTGCGCCACACCTTGGCGGTCTGGCGCGACGCCGAGAATAGCGCATTTCGCTCGACGCATTAACGGGGTGGCAGCTGCTGCAGGCGCTCCAGTATGTCCAGTACCACCATTCGTGGCGGCCGCTCATCGGTTTCCACCACCAGATCGGCAATTTCCCGATAAAGCGGGTCGCGGATTTCCAGCAGGTCGCGCAGGGTCTTGGCCGGATCGGCGGTGCGCAGCAGGGGACGATTGCGGTCCCGGGCGGTGCGCCCCACCTGTTGCTCGACCGAGGCGTGCAGATAGACCACTCGTCCGCCAGCGTGCAGCGCCCGACGATTGGCCTCGCGCATCACTGCACCACCGCCAGTGGCCAGGACCACGCCGTCAGTGCCACAGAGCTCGGCGATCATCGCCTGTTCGCGATCACGAAAGCCCGGTTCGCCTTCCTTATCGAAGATCCACGGGATATTCGCGCCTGTACGCAGTTCAATTTCCTTATCGGAATCTTTGAATGGCAGGCGCAGCTCTTTGGCCAGTAAGCGACCAATGGTGCTTTTTCCAGCCCCCATCGGCCCAACAAGAATCAAATTTCGCACAGAATCAACGACTCACAGCAATCGCCTGGTTGTTCATGATACGCGGAGTGAGAAATACCAGCAGCTCGGATTTTTTCTCCGACACCACGTCACGCCGGAAAAGGCGGCCAAGATACGGCACATCGCCAAGAAATGGCACTTTATCTACAACCTTGCTCTGGGTATTCGAGAAAACCCCGCCGATGACGATGGTCGCCCCGTCGTTGACCAGGACCTTGGCATTGACCTCGTTCTTCTTGATCGGCGGTACATCCTGGACCTTGTTCAGGTAGTCCGGCTCATCCTTGGTGACCTTGACCTCCATGATGATGCGGTTGTCCGGGGTGATCTGCGGCGTCACTTCAAGCGACAGCGACGCCTCCTTGAAGGACACCGAGGTAGCGCCGCTGGAGCTGGCTTCCTGGTAGGGGATCTCGGTGCCCTTGAGGATCTTTGCGGTTTCCTTGTCGGAGGTGACCACCTTGGGCTGGGAAACGATCTCGCCGTTGCCGGTCTTCTCCATGGCGGTCAACTCCAGGTCCAGCAGCACGTTGTCGGTGATGTAGGCGATACCGATGCCCGAGGTATGGGCGCTAGCCCCCAGATCGACAAAGGGCGAGTTGCTGCCGCCGCTGCCCGGAGCGCCGATGCTGCTGGAACCGCTGGCAGCGTTCTGCACCCCGCTGGCGCTCCAGTTGCCCTGGTTCTGCACCGAGCCGCCCCAGCGCACGCCCAGGCTCTTGTCGTAGTCAACGTTGGCCTCGACGATGCGCGCTTCGATCATCACCTGGCGCACCGGAACATCCAGCTGGGCGACGATGCGCCGAAGTTCGTCGAGGCGCTCCTGGCTCTGGTAGGCAATGATGCTGTTGGTGCGTTCGTCCACGGTGATCGAGCCACGCTCATCGGCTTTTTCCTCGGCGCGGGTCACCGACTGGAACAGCTTGGCGATGTCCGCTGCCTTGGCGTAGTTGACCTGCAGCAGCTCCCGACGCAACGGCGCCAGGTCCTCCAGCTGCTTCTGTGACTCCAGCTCCTGACGCTCCCGGGCGGCAATCTCATCCGCCGGAGCCACCAGCAGCACATTGCCGATCTTGCGTGAATCAAGGCCCTTGGTCCGTAGCACCAGATCCAGGGCCTGATCCCAGGGCACGTTCTGCAGGCGCAGGGTGATGCCGCCCTGCACCGTGTCGCTGGCCACCAGGTTGAGGCCCGTGAAATCGGCGATCAGTTGCAGCACCGAGCGCACCTCGATGTCCTGAAAGTTCAGCGAGAGCTTTTCCCCCTTGTAGGCAGGTCGGGCCGCAGCCGCCCTGCTGCTGGTCTCGGCCAGGGGGCGGACACTGACCGTCAGGCGGTTGTCGGTCTGGAAGGTGGAATAGTCGAAGGCGCCCTTGGGCTCCAGGGTGACGGTGGTACGCCCGGCAGCCGTATCCGCAGTGATGTACTGCACCGGGGTGGCGAAATCCTTGACATCCAGGCGAACCCGCAGCGCCTCGGGCAATTGGGTACGGGCAAAATCGAGGACGATCCGGCCCTCGCGCCGCTGGACATCGACAGCGATGCGCGGGTCGGACAGGTCGATCAGCACATTGCCTTCGCCCTCCTCGCCGCGCCGAAAATCCACGCCGCGTATCGACCCGGCCACTGCCTGCGGCTTTGCAGGCGCCCGAGCTGCCGTCCCCGGAGCAGCGGGCTTGGGCTCGGCGGCGCCGACCAGCGGTGCCAGCAGCGCTATCCATAGCGCTACACCGAGGGCTGAAACAGTCCTGTTCATTTTCCAGATTCCACTTAAGAGTGTTTTTTCAGCGCCAGTGTTCGCGGCCGCTCCAGCCAGGCTCCCGCTCCATCGGGAACAATTTCCACCACCTCGATCTGCGATTCGCTGATGGTCACAACCCGGCCTTCGTTGCGCCCCAGGTAGTCGCCCACCTGCAAGCGGTGGATGCCACCTGCGCCGCGCAACAGGGCAAAGCTCCCGGAGGCGTTGGACAGGGTCCCGACCATTTGCAACTGCTCGATATCGAACCCCTCCAGGTATTGCCGGGCTCGCTGCGGGTCGGGCCGGACCGCACTGGCCCCTTGCCGACGGGCCGCCAGGTCAAGCCTTTGCGGCGGCTGGAACGGACTACGCAATGCGCTGGCGTCATAGGTGAACGAGGGGTAAGACCGGATTACCGGGATTGGTTCAATCGGCCCGGGCGCTTGCAGGCGCATCTGGTTCATGTAGGCGTCCAGGTCGGCAAAGTCGTCATCGGCGCCACCACACCCCCACAGCCCGGCACAAAGGCAGCCAAGCACCGCCCAGCGCAGGCGCCTCATGAGTGCGGCTCCGGAGCGTCGTACCTGTAGGTGCGCGCCTCGATGCTCATGCGCAACAGCGCCGGATTGCCCGCCGCTACAGGCTGAATGCGAAAATCATGCAAGGTGACGATGCGCGGCAGGCCGGCGACGCCACTGACGAAGCTCGCCAGGTCGTGATAGGCCCCGGTGACAGTAATCTGGATCGGCAACTCGACGTAGAACTGCCTGGCCACCTCCGGTTGCAGCCTGATTTCCTCGAAGGCCAGGCCACTGCCCAGCCCCACGCGACTGATGTCCTCCAGCAGGCCGGGGACCTCGGTGTCGCTGGGCAACTGACGCAACAGCAGGTCGAAGCTGTTGCGTATGACGGCCAACTGCTCCTGGTAGCGCGGCAAATTGGCTCCCTGGCGCGCCTTGCCGGCAAACTCCTGCCGGAGACGAGTTTCCTCCTGGCGCTGGCGCTCCAGTTGCTCCAGGTGCGGGCTCAGGTAAAAGCCGTAGCCCACTAGCAGAACCAGCAGCAGAAGCAGGGCCGCCACCAGACTCCTGGCCGGCCCGGGCCAGGAGCCCAGGTTGGCCAGCTCCAGCTCCCGCAGATCGATACGCCGCAACTCTGCCAGCCATTGTCGGGGGGTCATTGCCGAAGCTCCCCGGTTGGCCCGGGCGTCTGCCCGACATTCAGCCGGAACAGGTTGTTCAGCCCTTGCTGGGCGTCCACCGCGTTCTTCACCTCGGTCAGGCTGGGGGCAGCAAAACCCTCGGCAGCCTGCAGATTGCGCATCAGGTCGGACACCCTGTTGTTTGACTCGGCGGCACCGCTGATTCCAAGGTTCTGCCCCTGCAGATCCACCTCGGTGAAGTACACGCCATCAGGCAGGCTGCGGGCCAACTGCTGAAAAATCCGCACACTGTTGGAGCGGTTGCCCTGCAGCTCTTCGATGATGCCCATGCGTTCGAGCAACTGCTGTCGTTGCGCCTTGAGCCCCTGGATGCTGGCGATCTGCTCATCCAGGCGTGCCGTCGCCTGGCCCAGATACTGGTTGCGCAAATGCTGGCGCTCGATCACCCGGCTTATATAGGCGTCGGCCAACAGAATGACCCCAGCCCCGAGCACGACCATCATCGCCAGCATCTGCAGGAAACGCCGACGCCTCAGTTCGCGCGAGGCCTCGCGCCAGGGCAACAGGTTGATCCGCGCCATCAGTCGAACCCTCGCAGGGCCAGACCACAGGCCAGGAGCAGGTTCGGCGCCTGTTCATTCAATACCTGGGGGTCGACTCGAGGCCCCATGGGCATGGCCCGGAAAGGATTGGCCAGCGACGTATCGATGCCTGTCTCGCCCTCCACCCGCCGCTCCAGGCCGGCCAGGCCGCTACCGTCTCCGGCCAGCAGCAGTTGCACCAGGGGCTGTTGCTGAGGCGAGGTGGCGAACTGCTGCAGGGAACGGCTGACCTGTTGCAGCACTTCCTGCTCGAAGGGTTGCAGCAACTCTTCGGCGCAACCCTGTGGCAAACGGCCCTGGCTCTGCGCCAGCAATGCCTGCTCCAGTGTCAGCCCGTATCGACGCTGGAGCGCTTCCATCAGAGGCCCGCTACCGAAAAGCTGCTCACGGCTATAGATCACTCGCTGGCCGTGCAGGACGCTGAAACGGCTGAGGGCCGGGCCTATATCCAGCAACGCCACGGCGCCAGGAGTCGCCAGCGGCAGGTGCGCCGCCAGCAGCAACAGGCAGCGCTCCAGAGCCAGGGGCTGGGTATCCACCACCCGGGCTGTCAGGCCGGCCAGGCCCAATACCGTTTCCAGGGCCTCTACCCGCTCGTTGCGACAGGCTACCAGCAGCACCTGAACCCGCTGCGGATTACCGGGTACCGGCCCCTGCACTTCAAAATCCAGGGCCACGTCTTCCAGGGGATAGGGAATGTACTGGCCGGCTTCCAGCCGGACCTGCTGCTCCAGTTCGTCGGTGTGCAGGCCCGCCGGCATTTCGATCAGTTTGCTGATCACCGCCTCGCCGGCCACCGCTACCGCCGCCCCCTTGAGCCGGCTGCCCGTCTTGAGCCAGGCGCGGGACAGGGCCGCGGCCAGGGCCTCGGGGTCGGCAATGTGTTGGTCAAGCACAGTATTGGGCGCCAGGGGCTCCCTGGCGTAGGCCTCGACCCGGTACCCCTGCCCCTGGCGCCCCAGGGCCAGAAGCGTGACCGATGTCGCATTGATATCGATCCCCATGAGGGAACTCGGCTTTTTGCTGAAGAGTCCAAGCACGACCAATTCCCTATGACTATCCGTGACTTACGGACTGCTTAAGCTGCATTGCGTTCAATGGTCACGTCTTGACAGACGGGCAAATGACGCTCTCGGCGGAAAATGCTTATAATGCCCAGCGTTTTTTTCCGCTTTTACCTGCTGCGTGGGCCGGCCCCTGATGTCCGTGAATGCCCTGACGCCTAATTCATTCCTTTCTCTGGAAATCCAAAAGCCTTGATTCGTCTGCTGAAGTTTTTCGGGTGGTCCATCGTCGCGGTGTTCTGCGGGCTCCTCCTCGCCCTCTCCGGTGCGTTTCTCTATCTTAGTCCCGGCTTGCCGTCGGTTGAGGCCCTGAGAAGCATCCAGTTGCAGATTCCCCTGCGGGTGTACAGCAGCGACGGCAAACTGATCGCTGAATTCGGTGAAATGCGCCGTACCCCCATACGTTTCGCCGACATTCCGCCCAACTTCATCAATGCGTTACTAAGTGCTGAAGACGACAACTTCGCTAACCATTACGGGGTTGACCCCAGCAGCCTGATGCGTGCCGCAACCCAGCTGGTCAAGAGCGGACACATCCAGTCCGGCGGCAGTACCATCACCATGCAAGTGGCGAAGAACTTCTTCCTGACCAGCGAGCGCAGCTTCTCGCGCAAGACCACCGAGATCCTCCTGGCTCTGCAGATCGAACGGCAGCTGACCAAGGACGAGATCCTCGAGCTGTACGTCAACAAGATCTACCTGGGCAACCGTGCCTACGGAATCGAGGCAGCGGCCCAGGTGTATTACGGCAAGTCCATCCGTGACGTGAGCCTGGCGCAGATGGCGATGATCGCCGGCCTGCCCAAGGCGCCTTCGCGCTTCAACCCCCTGGCCAACCCGGCACGCAGCAAGGAACGTCGCGACTGGATCCTGGGGCGCATGTACAAGCTCGGCAAGATCACCGAAGCGGCCTATACCGAGGCAATCAACGAACCGTTGAACGCCAGCTATCACGTACCGACTCCGGAAGTGAACGCCCCGTACATCGCCGAGATGGCCCGGGCCGAAATGGTCGGCCGCTATGGCAGCGATGCCTACACCGAAGGTTTCCGGGTCACCACCACGGTGCCCAGCGATCTGCAGGAAATGGCCAACACCGCGGTCCATGAAGGCCTGATGACCTACGACCAGCGCCACGGCTATCGCGGCCCGGAATCGCGCCTGCCAGGCAAGACCCAGGCGGCCTGGGCCAGCGAACTGACCAAGCAGCGGACCATCAGCGGCCTGGAACCGGCGATCGTCACCCTGGTAGAGAAGAATGGCCTCCAGGTGCTGACCCGCAACGGCGAAGAACATGTGGCCTGGGACAGCATGAAATGGGCCCGGCCGTTCCTCAATACCAACAGCATGGGCCCGGTCCCGCGCCAACCGGCGGACGTGGCCCAGGTCGGCGACCTGATCCGCGTGCAGCGCCAGGCGGACAACTCGTTGAAGTTCAGCCAGATCCCGGTCGCCCAGGGCGCCCTGGTGACGCTGGACCCGCAGAACGGTGCGATCCGCGCCCTGGTGGGCGGCTTCGCCTTCGAGCAGAGCAATTACAACCGTGCGATGCAGGCCAAGCGCCAGCCCGGCTCCAGCTTCAAGCCGTTCATCTATAGCGCCGCCCTTGATAACGGCTACACCCCGGCCAGCCTGGTGAACGACGCACCTATCGTGTTCGTCGACGAATACCTGGACAAGGTCTGGCGCCCGAAGAACGACACCAACACCTTCCTCGGCCCGATCCGCATGCGCGAGGCGCTGTACAAGTCGCGCAACCTGGTGTCGATCCGCCTGCTGCAGAGCATGGGCGTGGACCGCACCATCGACTACATCAGCAAGTTCGGCTTCAACAAGCAGGACCTGCCGCGCAACCTGTCCCTGGCCCTGGGTACCGCAACCCTGACGCCGATGGAAATCGCCACCGGCTGGAGCACCTTTGCCAACGGCGGCTACAAGATCACCCCGTACATCATCGACAAGATCGAAAGCCGCAACGGCGAGCTGCTGTTCAGCGCCAACCCGCCAAGCGCCCCCACCGGCAATACGGCCACCAGCGGCATCGCCGCCCCTGAGCACAACTTCACGATCAACAACGTGGCCGGTGAAACCTCAGCTCCGGCAGCGACGCAAGCCCCGGCGGTTGCCGAGCGGATCATCGATGGCCGTACCACCTACATCCTCAACAGCATGCTCCAGGACGTGATCAAGCTGGGTACCGGACGCCGCGCACTGGCCTTGGGCCGTACCGACCTGGCGGGCAAGACCGGTACCACCAACGAGTCCAAGGATGCCTGGTTCTCCGGCTACAACGCCGACTACGTGACCACCGTATGGACCGGTTTCGACCAGCCGGAAAGCCTCGGGCGCCGCGAATACGGCGGCACCGTGGCACTGCCGATCTGGATGAGCTTCATGGGCGCCGCCCTCAAGGACAAGCCGCCACACACCCAGCCAGAGCCGGAAGGCATTCTCAGCCTGCGGGTAGACCCGGTCAGCGGCCGCGCCGCCACACCCGGCACGCCCAATGCCTACTTCGAACTGTTCAAGAGCGAAGACACTCCGCCCTCGGTCAATGAACTGGGCAATGGCGCCGTACCAGGCAGCCCGCTGCCGGCGGACGAAGCGGCGCCGATCGATCTGTTCTAGCGCCAGGGGAGCCGCGAACGCGGCAACCTTCGCCGGCTTGCCCGCTCCTACAGCGGGCAAGCGCCCACAAAAAAGCCCCGGCTCTCGCGAGCCGGGGCTTTTTGCATGACGCTACGAACGCTTAACCGTTGAACACATCATCCACGCTCTTGAGCGGGTAGTTCTTCGGGTACGGCAGGGTAGCCACGCCGGTCTCGATGGCGGCCTTGGCCACGGCATCGGAGATCACGGTGATCAGGCGGGCATCCATTGGCTTGGGAATGATGTACTCACGGCCGAATTCCAGCTTGATGCCACCGTAGGCGTCGCACACTTCCTGAGGAACCGGCAGCTTGGCCAGGTCACGCAGGGCGTTGGCCGCGGCGATCTTCATTTCTTCGTTGATGCGCTTGGCGCGTACGTCCAGGGCACCACGGAAGATGAACGGGAAGCCCAGGACGTTGTTCACCTGGTTCGGGTAGTCCGAACGGCCGGTAGCCATGATCACGTCGTCGCGGGTGGCGTGCGCCAGTTCCGGGGCGATTTCCGGATCAGGGTTGGAGCAGGCGAACACGATCGGGTTCGGCGCCATGGATTTCAGGCCTTCAGCACTCAGCAGGTTCGGGCCGGACAGACCGACGAACACGTCGGCGCCTTGCAGGGCGTCGGCCAGGGTGCGCTTGTCGGTGGAGTGGGCGAACACCGCCTTGTACTGGTTCAGGTCATCGCGGCCGGAGTGGATCACGCCGGTACGGTCGACCATGAAGATGTTTTCGATCTGTGCACCCATGCTCACCAGCAACTTCATGCAGGAGATGGCGGCAGCACCGGCACCCAGGCAAACGATCTTGGCGTCGGCCAGGGTTTTGCCAGCGATTTCCAGGGCGTTGATCATGCCGGCGGCGGTAACGATCGCGGTGCCGTGCTGGTCATCGTGGAACACCGGAATGTCGCACTGCTCGATCAGAGCGCGCTCGATCTCAAAGCACTCGGGTGCCTTGATGTCTTCCAGGTTGATGCCACCGAAGGTGATGGAAATGCGCTTGACGGTGTCGATGAAAGCCTGCGGGCTTTCGGAGTCGACTTCGATGTCGAATACATCGATGCCGGCGAAACGCTTGAACAGCACGCCCTTGCCTTCCATCACTGGCTTGGAGGCCAGTGGGCCGAGGTTACCCAGGCCGAGAATCGCGGTGCCATCGGAAATGACGGCAACCAGGTTGCCTTTGCCGGTGTACTTGTAGGCCAGTTCCGGATCGCGAGCGATTTCGCGTACCGGCTCGGCTACGCCGGGGCTGTAGGCCAACGCCAGATCACGAGCGGTAGCAGTGGCCTTGGTGAGCTCGACACTCAGCTTTCCTGGACGAGGATTGGCATGGTATTCGAGAGCGGCAGTTTTCAAATCAGACATGTGGGCATTCCGCTTTTTGCTGTTGGACAGACGGACCGCCGAGGATACTCGTGTCGCATAGTCCCCACAAGACTGCCCAGTCACCCCTGTCAAGGCCCCTAGCGTACGACTTTGGGCCAAGAGCCGCGGGGTACAAGGCTTTCAACTGTTCACAATCTATTAAAAAAATGTCTACAATTTTTCTTTATCAGATAAGTCCGAGCATGGAAGGGTCTGTCACGGACAACATCCAGCGCGGATGTGCAGATTGCCGGCCAGGCTGACGCGAGCGATCGACAACCCAGCCGCGAGCCTCGATCCGGCGCCCTGAAAGGCCACTGAGCAGCCGGCGATCGAAGCGCCGCAGGACATTGGGTGCAATGCGCAATACAACCTGCCCCTGCAATGTGATCCAAAGACCACCGCGATTGCGCTGCACCCTGCTCACTCGCCCTTCGAACAGGGCAAAGCCCGCGCGATGGATCTGCTGCGCCTTGAGTACAGGTGAACGTCGCCAAAGCCCCAGCCCGGCTCGGCGCGCATGGTTCTCGGCAGCCTTCTGGCAGCTCGCCAGGGCGACGTTTGGCAGCACGGCAATCCGATAGGCCAAGCCTTCCGCGATCAACCGGGCTTCGAAGTTGATACCAGTGACGCCATAGACATGGGCCAGGACACGACCGTAGCGATCCTGCCTTTCACGCCCCGGCAGCAGGCCGACCCGCCCACCACTCTGTGCCACCAGTTGTCGCAGGCGCTGCCGCGCCGCCTCGGCGAAGGGCTCGGCAGGGCGCCCCTTGCCCGCCAGCTCCGGGGCATTGAGGCCGATCATGCGCAACCTGCGGCCATCCTTGAGGTGCAGGGTGTCGCCGTCCACCACCCGGAGCACCGTTGCCGGCAACAGCCCCTTGGGCGCCGGACAAAACGCCTCGGCCGCTGTCAGCCAAATCGCGCCCACAAAAAAGGCGCCCACTAGGGACGCCTTTTTCATCAGCGAGGAAAGTCGGTATCGGCTTTCCAGAACGATCAGCCTCAGGCCTTCTTCGTTGCGCCGAAAGCACCGAAGCGCGACTTGAACTTGTCGACACGACCGCCAACGTCCAGAGTCTTTTGCTTGCCGGTGTAGAACGGGTGGCACTCGTTGCACACGTCCAGGCTCAGAGGCTTGGCCAGGGTGGAGCGAGTTTCGATGACGTTACCGCAGCTGCAGGTAGCGGTAATGGCTTCGTATACTGGATGGATATCGGCTTTCATGGTGTATTCCTCAGGCTAGCGTGCCGCCACCCAACACTATTGTTGAATACCGCACGAATTAGGGCGCGAATTCTACCAGACCGCGTCAAACGCGCAAGCGATCCTGAGTGCAGCCCATCAGAAAAAGCCGGTGCAACCTTGACAGCCCAGGCTTTGCCACCTCCTGAACTTAAAAACCGGCTCCATGCCCGGGCAGCCCCCGCAGGTACAGGGGCCACGCACGCTTATACAGGACACTCCACCGCTGCTCTGTTAGGCTCCGGGGCCTATTTACCCTCTGCTCAACGAGATTGTCCCGCGTGCCCGACGCCATCCTGCGCCTCGCCCTGCCCTCGCCCCTGCGCCGCCTGTTCGACTACCGTGCTCCGGCCGGGGTGCTGCGTGCCCAGTTGCACCCCGGCATGCGCCTGCGGGTGCCATTCGGCCGCCGGGAAATGATCGGCATCCTGGTGGAGGTGGCGGATCACAGCGAGGTCCCGGCGGAAAAACTCAAGCCGGCCCTGGCCCTGCTGGATCCCACGCCTCCGCTACCGCCGGCCCTGTTCAAGCTGTGCCTGTGGACCGCCCAGTACTACCAGCACAGCCTGGGAGACACCCTGAGCTGGGCATTGCCAGTGCTGTTGCGCCAGGGCGAGCTGGCCGAGGCCCGCCAGGAACGCTTCTGGTCGATCGCCCCCGGGGCCCGGCTCGACGACCCGCGCATCGCTCGCGCCCCACGCCAGCGCGAAGCCCTGGCAACCCTGGCCCAGCACCCACACGGCGTGCCCCATACCCTGCTGAGCAAGTTGATGCTGAGCAAGGACAGCCTCGACCTGCTGCTGGCCAAGGACCTGGTGCAGGTGGAGGTGCGCAAGCACGCGCCCGGGGTACGCCACGAACACTGGCTGGCCCAGCCCGAACTGCCGCTCAACAGCGAGCAGCGCGCCGCCTATGAAGCCATCCGCGCCGGGTTCGACAGCTATCACGCGTTTCTCCTGGCCGGGGTCACCGGCAGCGGCAAGACCGAGGTCTACCTGCAACTGATCCGCGAAACCCTGGAAGCCGGCAAGCAGGCCCTGGTGCTGATTCCGGAGATCAACCTCGGCCCGCAGACCCTGGCGCGCTTCGAGCAACGCTTCAACGCCCGCATCGCCCTGCTGCACTCGGCGGTCAATGACCGCGAACGCCTGGACGCCTGGCTGGCTGCCCGGGACGGCGAGGCCGACATCATCATCGGCACCCGCTCGGCCCTGTTCACGCCGATGAAGAACCCTGGCCTGATCATCATCGATGAGGAGCACGACGGGTCCTATAAACAGCAGGAAGGCCTGCGTTACCACGCCCGCGACCTGGCTCTGGTGCGTGCGCGCCAGGAAAACATTCCCATCGTCCTGGGCTCGGCCACGCCGTCCCTGGAAAGCCTGCACAACGCCTACACCGGCCGCTACGGCCTGCTGCGCCTGAACGAGCGGGCTGGCGGCGCCAAGCAGCCGCGTTTCCTGCGCCTGGACGTGAAGAGCCGCCCGCTGGACAGCGGCATTTCCGGCCCCATGCAGCAAGCCATCGGCCAGACCCTGGCCGCCGGCCAGCAGGTCCTGGTGTTCCTCAACCGCCGCGGCTTCGCCCCGACCCTGCTCTGCCACGACTGCGGCTGGATGTCCGAATGCCAGCGCTGCGACGCCCGCATGACCGTGCACCAGCGTTCCGGCGAGCTGCGCTGCCACCACTGCGGCCATGTGGAGCGGGTTCCGCGCCATTGCCCGCAATGCGGCAAGGTCGACCTGCGCCCCGTGGGCGCCGGCACCGAGCGGGCGGAAGAGCGCCTGGGCATCTTGTTTCCCGACTACCCGGTGCTGCGGGTGGACCGCGACAGCACCTCGCGCAAGGATGCAATGAACCAGCTGTTCGCCACTATCCAGAAAGGCCAGCCGTGCATCCTCGTGGGCACCCAGATGCTGGCCAAGGGTCATCACTTTCCCCGGGTGACCCTGGTGTCGATCCTCGATGCCGATGGCGGCCTGTTCTCCGGCGACTTCCGCGCCAGCGAGCGCATGGCGCAACTGATCGTCCAGGTCGCCGGGCGGGCTGGCCGGGCCGAAGAGCCGGGCAAGGTGATCATCCAGACCCACCTCGCCGACCACCCGTTGCTGGTGCAGTTGACCGAGCAGGGCTACTTCGCCTTCGCCGAACAGGCCCTGAGCGAGCGCCGCGCCGCCGGCCTGCCACCTTTCGCCCACCTGGCGCTGCTGCGGGCCGAAGCCCACAAACCGGGCCAGGCCGAGGGGTTCCTCGATGAAGCCTGCAGCGAGGCCGAGCGCCTGCTGGCGGAACAGAACCTGGGGGGCATCGAACTATTGGGCCCGGTGCCGGCTCCGATGGAGCGGCGCGCCGGACGTTATCGCGCGCAATTGCTGCTGCAGGCCAATGCCCGAGCGCCCTTGCATCGTTTGCTCAGCAGTTGGCTGCTGGTGCTGGAACAGATGCCCAGCGGGCGGCAGGTCCGCTGGTCGCTGGATGTGGATCCCGTGGATCTGTATTGATCGAGGTCGTGCTTTCGCGGGCAAGCCCGCTCCTACAATGGGCAGCATCAAACCCGCAAGAGCCGGCTTGCCGGCGAAGGCAATCGAATGCCGCCATCGATCCCCAAGCAGTCCTCTATAGTTGGCAAGCCCGTTCCAGCAACGGATAATGCCCAGTTTTTCCACCTGCGCACCGAAGCGCCGCCGCACCAGCGGTCGAAAGAGAAGACCATGAAAGACACCATTCGCCAGCTCATCCAGCAAGCCATCACCCAACTCGTCACCGAAGGTGTGTTGCCAGAAGGCCTGACGCCGGCGATCCAGGTCGAAAACACCCGCGACAAGACCCACGGCGACTTCGCCAGCAACATCGCCATGATGCTGGCCAAGCCGGCCGGCATGAAGCCACGCGACCTGGCGGAGAAAATCATCGCCGCCCTGCCGGCCCATGAAGACCTGAGCAAGGCGGAAATCGCCGGCCCCGGCTTCATCAACTTCTTCCAGAACACCCAGGCCCTGGCCGCGCGCCTGGACGCCGCTCTTGGCGACGACCACCTGGGCGTACGCAAGGCCGGCCCGGCGCAGCGCACCGTGATCGACATGTCGGCGCCCAACCTGGCCAAGGAAATGCACGTTGGCCACCTGCGCTCCACCATCATTGGCGACGGCGTGGCCCGGGTCCTGGAGTTCCTCGGCGACACCGTGATTCGCCAGAACCACGTGGGCGACTGGGGCACCCAGTTCGGAATGCTGATGGCCTACCTGGAAGAAAACCCCATCACCAGTGACGAGCTGTCGGACCTGGAGAACTTCTACCGCGCCGCCAAGCAGCGCTTCGACGAGTCCGAAGCCTTCGCCGACCGCGCCCGCGGCCTGGTGGTCAAGCTGCAGGCCGGCGACCCGGACTGCCTGGAGCTGTGGACCAAGTTCAAGGACATCTCCCTGTCCCACTGCCAGAAGATCTACGAGCTGCTCAACGTCAAGCTGACCATGGCCGACGTGATGGGCGAGAGCGCCTACAACGACGACCTGATCAACGTGGTCAACGACCTCAAGGCCCAGGGCCTGCTGGTGGAGAGCAACGGCGCCCAGTGCGTGTTCCTCGACGAGTTCAAGAACGCCGAAGGCGAGCCGCTGCCGGTGATCATCGTCAAGGCTGACGGCGGCTACCTGTACGCCACCACCGACCTGGCGGCCGTGCGCTACCGCAGCGGCAAGCTCAAGGCCGATCGCGCCCTGTACTTCGTCGACCAGCGCCAGGCCCTGCACTTCCAGCAAGTGTTCGCCGTGGCCCGCAAGGCCGGTTTCGTGACCCATCCGATGGAAATGGAGCACATGGGCTTCGGCACCATGAACGGCGCCGACGGCCGTCCGTTCAAGACCCGCGACGGCGGCACCGTGAAGCTCATCGACCTGCTGACCGAAGCCGAAGAACGTGCCTACGCCCTGGTGAAGGAAAAGAACCCGCAACTGCCGGAAGCCGACCTGCGCAGCATCGCCAAGGTGGTGGGCATCGACTCGGTGAAGTACGCCGACCTGTCCAAGCACCGCACCAGCGACTACAGCTTCAACTTCGACCTGATGCTCAACTTCGAAGGCAACACCGCGCCGTACCTGCTGTACGCCTACACCCGCGCCGCCGGTGTGTTCCGCAAGCTGGGCAAGGACTTCAGCGAAGTCGGCGGGCAGATCGAACTGCACGCGGCCCAGGAACTGGAGCTGGCGGCCAAGCTGGCGCAGTTCGGCGAGATTCTCAACAACGTCGCCGAGAAGGGCACGCCACACATCCTCTGCACCTACCTGTACGACGTGGCCGGGCTGTTCTCCAGCTTCTATGAAAACTGCCCGATCCTGGCAGCCGAGACGCCGACCCAGATGCACAGCCGTCTGCGCCTCACCGAGCTGACCCGGCGCACCCTCAAGCAAGGTCTGGAACTGCTGGGCCTCAAAGTCCTGGAGCAAATGTAAGTTGGCTGCCAAGAAAAAACCTGCACCCAAGCGTGGCGCCAGCCGTTACCAGGCCCCGGCCAAGAAGCCGATTCCGGGCTGGTTGTGGCTGGCCATCGGCCTGACCATCGGTGCCTTCATCGTGTTCCTGATGAAGCTCGAGCCCGGCAAGGGCGGTGACAGCGTCAAGCGCGAGAAGATCGAACAGCAGAAAGCCACCAAGATCGCCGAGGCCAACAAGACCCCGCCGAGCCCCCAGCAACCGGTGAAGCCGAAATACGACTTCTACACCCTGCTGCCGGAATCGGAGGTCATCGTGCCGCCGGAAGCGGTGCCGGAAAAAACCCTGCCGACGCCACAGGTGCCACCTGTGCCCACCACCCCGGTAACCCCGGCGGAAGCGGCCAAGATCGACACCGCCCGTGCCCAGGCAGCCCTGGCCGGGATCACCCCGCCACCAGCGCCACCCGTGGCCAAGGCGGCGCCGGTGACCAAGTTCTTCCTCCAGGCCGGTTCGTTCCGCAAGGAAGCCGATGCCGACAAGGTCCGGGCGCAGATCATCCTGCTGGGCCAGTCGGTCTCGGTGGAATCCGGCACGGTGAAGGATGAAACCTGGTACCGGGTATTGGTAGGCCCGTTCAGCAACCGCGAACAGCTGACCGTGGCGCAGAAACAACTGGCCGGCGCCGGCTTCAGCAACCTGCTGTTACAACAGCGCCAGAGCCGCTAAGCCGACCGCTACGCGATTGATCGCGGGCAAGCCCACTCCTACATGGCCCACCGTAGGAGCGGGCCTGCCCGCAAAGCGCTTGCAGCATGCAGCAATGACCGCCGGTCCCTCGCTGCAGCCTCCGGTTGAAAAACGCCCGACCACCCCCATATGAGTTTCCATCAGGGCACTTTCGCCCCGCTGTGTGGAGACTCCCCCCTTGACCACCATCGTTTCAGTCCGCCGCCACGGCAAAGTCGTCATGGGCGGCGACGGCCAGGTTTCTCTCGGCAACACCGTGATGAAAGGCAACGCGAAAAAAGTCCGCCGCCTCTATCACGGCCAGGTCATCGCCGGCTTTGCCGGGGCCACCGCCGACGCCTTCACCCTGTTCGAGCGCTTTGAAGGCCAACTGGAGAAACACCAGGGCCATCTGGTCCGTGCCGCCGTAGAGCTGGCCAAGGAATGGCGCACCGATCGCTCCCTGAGCCGCCTGGAAGCCATGCTGGCCGTGGCCAACAAGGATGCGTCCTTGATCATCACCGGCAATGGCGACGTGGTTGAACCCGAGGACGGGCTGATCGCCATGGGTTCCGGTGGCGCCTACGCCCAGGCCGCTGCCAGCGCCCTGCTGAAAAAGACCGACCTGTCGGCCCGTGAAATCGTCGAGACCGCGCTCGGCATCGCCGGCGACATCTGTGTATTCACCAACCACACTCAAACCATCGAGGAGCAGGATCTCGCGGAATAAGCCTGTTGCGGCGCTTGCGCCACGGCATTCATTCTTGCTTGAGGACCGCCAACTACTATGTCCATGACACCCCGCGAAATCGTCCACGAACTCAATCGCCATATCATCGGCCAGGACGATGCCAAGCGCGCCGTCGCTATCGCCCTGCGCAACCGCTGGCGCCGCATGCAACTGCCGGCCGAGCTGCGCGTTGAAGTGACCCCCAAGAACATCCTGATGATCGGCCCGACCGGCGTCGGCAAGACCGAGATCGCCCGCCGCCTGGCCAAGCTGGCCAATGCGCCCTTCATCAAGGTCGAGGCCACCAAGTTCACCGAAGTCGGCTATGTGGGCCGCGACGTTGAATCCATCATCCGCGACCTGGCCGACGCGGCGATCAAGATGTTCCGCGAACAGGAAATGATCCGGGTTCGCCATCGCGCCGAAGACGCCGCCGAAGAACGCATCCTCGATGCCCTGCTGCCCCAGGCACGCACCGGTTTCAACAGCGACGACGCGGCTCCGGCCCAGGACTCCAATACCCGCCAGCTGTTCCGCAAGCGCCTGCGCGAAGGCCAGCTGGATGACAAGGAAATCGAGATCGAAGTGGCGGAAGCTGCAGGCGTCGACATTTCCGCGCCACCGGGCATGGAAGAAATGACCAACCAGCTGCAGAGCCTGTTCGCCAACATGGGCAAGGGCAAGCGCAAGAACCGCAAGCTCAAGGTCAAGGAAGCGCTGAAACTGGTACGCGACGAAGAAGCCAGCCGCCTGGTCAACGACGAAGAACTCAAGGCCAAGGCCCTGGAAGCCGTCGAGCAGCACGGCATCGTGTTCATCGACGAGATCGACAAGGTGGCCAAGCGCGGCAACGCCGGCGGTGTGGACGTCTCCCGCGAGGGCGTGCAGCGTGACCTGCTGCCGCTGATCGAAGGCTGCACCGTCAACACCAAGCTGGGCATGGTCAAGACCGACCACATCCTGTTCATTGCCTCCGGTGCCTTCCACCTGAGCAAGCCCAGCGACCTGGTACCGGAGCTGCAAGGCCGTCTGCCGATCCGCGTGGAACTCAAGGCGCTGTCGCCGCAAGACTTCGAGCGCATCCTCAGCGAGCCGCACGCTTCGCTGACCGAGCAATATCGCGAGCTGCTGAAGACCGAAGGCCTGAACATCGAGTTCCTGCCCGAAGGCATCAAGCGCCTGGCGGAAATCGCCTGGCAGGTCAACGAGAAGACCGAGAACATCGGTGCCCGTCGCCTGCATACCCTGCTCGAGCGCCTGCTGGAAGAGGTGTCGTTCAGTGCCGGTGACCTGGCCAGCGCCCACAGCGAAGAGCCGATCCGCATCGACGCCGCCTACGTCAACAGCCACCTGGGCGAATTGGCGCAGAACGAAGACCTTTCCCGTTATATCCTGTAAACCTTCGCCACCCATGCAGGGACTGGCTTGCCAGCGATAGGGCCTCCCCCGATCGCCGGCAAGCCGGCTCCTGCCGGAAGGACTACAGGTCATGAGCAAACTTCCCACCGGTATCAACCTGCACAAAGCCTCGAAAACCCTGACCCTGACTTACGGGCCGGACGAGGTCTATCACCTGCCTGCAGAACTCCTGCGGGTGCATTCTCCCTCCGCCGAGGTCCAGGGCCACGGCAAACCCATCCTGCAATTCGGCAAGCTCGGCGTCGGCCTGACCAAGGTTGAACCGGCGGGCCAGTACGCACTGAAATTGACCTTCGACGACGGTCATGACAGCGGATTGTTCACCTGGGACTACCTCTACCAACTGGCGCTGCGCCAGGACGAGCTGTGGAACGACTATCTGGCGGAGCTCAAGGCTGCCGGAAAATCCCGCGATCCGAACGAGTCCATCGTCAAGCTGATGCTCTAGCTCAAGGCTCCGATGGTTTAGAGGGCATTTTCTAATTTCATCTGTTTGAATGCTTGGCTGTATGGCCAATGAATGGCCTGCTTGCGGAAAAAATTAAACTCGGGTAACCAATGGAGCTGGCAAGTTCCCTGCAGAGCTTTCGGAACAAAAAAGCAGCGGTGCGCAATCAACGGTCACCCGAGCAGTAGTACCTGGCATCGTGCTGTGTGACTGCACAGCAGGTCCGGTACTCGTCTCAGGACAATGGAGCGTCGTAGATGAGTAACAAGAATAACGATGACCTGAAACGCCAAGCCTCGGAAAACACCCTGGGGCTCAATCCGGTCATTGGCTTGCGTAGAAAGGACCTGCTTACTTCCGCTCGAATGGTGCTTGCCCAGGCCATCAAACAACCCATCCACAGCGTCAAGCACGTCGCCCATTTCGGCATCGAACTTAAGAACGTGATGTTCGGCAAATCCACCCTGCAGCCGGAGAGCGACGACCGTCGCTTCAACGACCCCGCGTGGAGCCAGAACCCGTTGTACAAACGCTACCTGCAAACCTACCTGGCGTGGCGCAAGGAACTCCACGACTGGATCGACGACAGCAGCCTGTCCGAGCAGGACATCAGCCGCGGCCACTTCGTGATCAACCTGATGACCGAAGCCATGGCCCCGACCAACAGCGCGGCCAACCCCGCAGCGGTAAAGCGCTTCTTCGAAACCGGCGGCAAGAGCCTGCTGGACGGCCTGTCCCATCTGGCCAAGGACCTGGTGCACAACGGCGGCATGCCCAGCCAGGTCAACATGGACGCCTTCGAAGTGGGCAAGAACCTGGGCACCAGTGAAGGCGCGGTGGTGTTTCGCAATGACGTGCTGGAGCTGATCCAGTACCGGCCGATCACCGAGCAGGTGCATGAGCGCCCGCTGCTGGTGGTGCCACCGCAGATCAACAAGTTCTATGTCTTCGACCTCAGCCCGGACAAGAGCCTGGCGCGCTTCTGCCTGCGCAACAACGTGCAGACCTTTATCGTCAGCTGGCGCAACCCCACCAAGGCCCAGCGCGAATGGGGCCTGTCCACCTACATCGAAGCCCTGAAAGAAGCGGTCGACGTAGTGACCGCGATCACCGGCAGCAAGGACGTGAACATGCTCGGTGCCTGCTCCGGCGGCATCACCTGCACCGCGCTGCTGGGCCACTACGCGGCGCTGGGGCAGAAGAAGGTCAACGCCCTGACCCTGCTGGTCAGCGTACTCGACACCACCCTGGACACCCAGGTAGCGCTGTTCGTCGACGAGCAGACCCTGGAAGCGGCCAAGCGCCACTCCTATCAGGCCGGAGTCCTGGAAGGCCGCGACATGGCCAAGGTGTTCGCCTGGATGCGCCCCAACGACCTGATCTGGAACTACTGGGTCAACAACTACCTGCTGGGCAACGAGCCGCCGGTGTTCGACATCCTGTTCTGGAACAACGACACCACCCGCCTGCCCGCCGCCTTCCACGGCGACCTGATCGAAATGTTCAAGAACAACCCGCTGGTGCGCGCCAATGCACTGGAAGTGTGCGGCACGCCGATCGACCTCAAGCAGGTGACCGCCGATATCTTCTCCCTGGCCGGCACCAACGACCACATCACCCCGTGGAAGTCCTGCTACAAGTCGGCGCAGCTGTTTGGCGGCAACGTCGAGTTCGTGCTCTCCAGCAGCGGCCATATCCAGAGCATCCTCAACCCGCCTGGCAACCCCAAGGCGCGCTACATGACCAGCACCGACATTCCGGCCTGCCCCGACCAGTGGCAGGAAAACTCGATCAAGCACACCGATTCCTGGTGGCTGCATTGGCAGGCCTGGCAGGCGGAACGCTCAGGTGACCTGAAGCCGGCGCCCACCAGCCTGGGTAACAAGAAGTTCGCAGCCGCCGAGGCGGCGCCCGGGACCTACGTCCACGAGCGCTGAGCCCCGGCCATCGACGCGGCGGCGCCAGGAGGCTCCGCCAAGCCCTATTCTTGACAAGAGGCTCGGCCTCAGGAAATCCGCAGGACGCCCGGGATGGCGGCTGCGACGGTTTAATTCACAGGGCTACGGCATGCCACACTCATTCATATTCCGCACCGTCGACCTGGATGGCCAGACCATCCGCACCGCGGTACGCCCAGGCAAGCCGCACTTGACGCCGCTGCTGATCTTCAACGGCATCGGCGCCAACCTGGAGCTGGTGTTTCCCTTTGTCCAGGCCCTGGATCCGGACCTCGAGGTGATCGCCTTCGATGTGCCCGGTGTCGGCGGCTCCTCCACGCCGAGCCGGCCCTACCGCTTTCCCGGGCTGGCCAAGCTGACCGCGCGGATGCTCGACTACCTGGACTACGGCCAGGTCAATGCAGTGGGTGTGTCCTGGGGCGGCGCGCTGGCCCAGCAGTTCGCCTACGACTACCCCGAGCGCTGCAAGAAGCTGGTGCTGGCCGCCACCGCGGCCGGGGCGTTCATGGTCCCGGGCAAACCCAAGGTGCTGTGGATGATGGCCAGCCCACGGCGCTACGTGCAGCCCTCCCATGTGATGCGCATCGCGCCGCTGATCTATGGCGGCTCCTTCCGCCGCGACCCGAGCCTGGCAGCGGAACACGCTGCCAAGGTGCGCTCGGCCGGCAAGCTCGGCTACTACTGGCAGCTGTTCGCGGGCCTGGGCTGGACCAGCATTCACTGGCTGCACAAGATCCATCAGCCGACCCTGGTGCTGGCCGGCGATGACGACCCGCTGATTCCCCTGATCAACATGCGCATGCTGGCCTGGCGCATACCCAATGCCCAGTTGCACATCATCGATGATGGCCACCTGTTCCTGATCACCCGGGCCGAGGCCGTCGCCCCGATCATCATGAAGTTCCTCCAGGAAGAACGCCAAAGGGCGGTGATGCACCCGCATCCCGAACCTGTGCGCCCTACCAAGTAAAAGATACCTGTCGACAGGATCGTCGCGCGCAAGAAGGGCCAGGACCGACTATGTTGTCTGTCTTGGATTGGTCTGCTTGTTAGTGGTTTGACGAAGGAGTGTTGACTCATGCAAGACAAACCTGCGACGGGCTCATTGCCGTCACCCGCCGCGTATATCAATGCGCAGAGCGCGATCACCGGCCTGCGCGGCCGGGACCTGTTCTCCACCTTGCGCAGCCTGGCGGCCCACAGCCTGCGCAATCCATTGCACAGTGCCCGGCATACCCTGGCCCTGGGCGGCCAGCTGGGGCGTGTGCTGCTGGGGGAAACCCTGCACAAGACCAACCCCAAGGACAACCGCTTCGCCGACCCGGCCTGGAGCCTCAACCCCTTCTACCGGCGCGGCCTGCAGGCCTACCTGAGCTGGCAGAAGCAGGTGCGCCACTGGATCGACGACAGTGGCATGAGCGAAGACGACCGGGCCCGGGCACACTTTGCCTTTTCCCTGCTCAATGATGCCGTTGCGCCTTCCAATACCCTGCTCAACCCCCTGGCCCTCAAGGAGATCTTCAACACCGGGGGCAACAGCGTGGTGCGGGGCATCGGCAACCTGCTGGATGACCTGCTGCACAACAACGGGTTGCCCAGCCAGGTGACCAAGCACGCCTTCGAGGTGGGCAAGAACCTGGCGGTCACCCCGGGCTCAGTGGTGTTTCGCAATGAATTGCTGGAGCTGATCCAGTACAGCCCCATGAGCGAAAAACAGTACGCCAAGCCGCTGCTGATCGTGCCGCCACAAATCAACAAGTACTACATTTTCGACCTGAGCCCGACCAACAGCTTCGTCCAGTACGCGCTGAAAAACGGCCTGCAGGTGTTCATGGTCAGCTGGCGCAACCCGGATGTGCGGCACCGCGAGTGGGGCCTGTCGACCTACGTCGAGGCGGCCGAAGAAGCGCTGAACGTCACCCGGGCGATTACCGGCAGTCGCGAAGTCAACCTGGTGGGAGCCTGTGCCGGAGGGCTGACCATCGCCGCCCTGCAAGGCCATCTACAGGCCAAGCGCCAGCTGCGCCGGGTATCCAGCGCGACCTACATGGTGAGCCTGCTGGACAGCCAGATGGACAGCCCGGCAACGCTGTTCGCCGACGAGAAGACCCTCGAAGCGGCCAAGCGTCGTTCCTATCAGCAAGGGGTACTGGACGGTCGCGACATGGCCAAGGTGTTCGCCTGGATGCGCCCCAACGACCTGATCTGGAACTACTGGGTCAACAACTACCTGCTGGGCAAGGAGCCGCCGGTCTTCGACATTCTCTACTGGAACAACGACAGCACCCGGTTGCCGGCCGCGCTGCACGGCGATCTGCTGGACTTCTTCAAGCACAACCCCCTGAGCCATGTCGGCGGGCTGGAAGTCTGCGGCACGCCGATCGATTTGCAGAAGGTCACGGTGGACAGCTTCAGCGTGGCCGGGATCAACGACCACATCACGCCCTGGGACGCGGTCTACCGCTCGACCCTGCTGCTGGGCGGCGAACGGCGCTTCGTGCTGTCCAACAGCGGCCACGTGCAGAGCATCCTCAACCCGCCGAGCAATCCCAAGGCCAACTACGTGGAGAACCGCAAGCTCAGCAGCGACCCGCGGGCCTGGTACTACGATGCCGAGCATGTGGACGGCAGCTGGTGGAACCAGTGGCTGACCTGGGTCCAGGAGCGCTCGGGGGCGCAGCGGGAAACCCTCACCACCCTGGGCAACCAGAACTATCCGCCGATGGAGGCTGCGCCCGGCACCTACGTGCGCGTGCGCTGAAGACACTTTGCACCACGGTTCCACGCCGGAGCCGTGCCCCTTCAATGGACCGACAAGAAGTCAGGATGAAGACCCGCGACCGGATACTCGAATGTGCCCTGCAACTGTTCAATCAAAAGGGCGAGCCCAATGTCTCCACCATGGAGGTGGCCAATGAAATGGGGATCAGCCCCGGCAACCTCTACTACCACTTCCATGGCAAGGAGCCGCTGGTGCTCGGCCTGTTCGAGCGCTTTCAGAACGAACTGACGCCATTGCTGGACCCACCGTCCGACGTCCAGCTGGCGGCGGAAGACTACTGGCTGTTCCTGCACCTGATCGTCGAGCGCCTGGCCCACTACCGCTTTCTATTTCAGGACCTGTCCAACCTGGCCGGGCGCCTGCCAAAACTGGCCAAGGGCATTCGCAACCTGCTCAATGCCTTGAAACGCACCCTGGCCTCGTTGCTGGCCCGGCTCAAGGCTCAGGGGCAACTGGTCAGCGGCACCCAGGCCCTGGGGCAGCTGGTGGAACAGATCACCATGACCCTGCTGTTCTCTCTGGATTACCAGCGGATTCTCGATCGCGAAGGCGAAGTTCGGCTGGTGGTCTACCAGATCATGATGCTGGTGGCGCCACACCTGCTGCCGCCGGCAAAGATGGCCACCGAACAGATGGCGCTGCGCTACCTGGATGAGCAGGGCTAGAACGCCTCAATAAAAAACGCCCGGCCTTCCCAGGCCGGGCGTTTTTTATTCCTGATGCGATCAGGACTGGCTGCTTGGCGTCGCTGGAGCTGGCGCGGCAGTCGGGGTTGCAGCCGGGCTCGGGGCTGCGGCGGAGTTCGCCGAGCTGGCCGGAGCCGGGGCTGCAGGCTTGGCCGCAACAGCGGGCTTGGCTGCTGGTTTGGCCGCTGGCTTGGCAGCCACAGGCTTCTTGGCCACAGGCTTTTTCGCCACTGCAGGCTTGGCGGCCGGTTTGGCCGCTGGCTTGGCCGCTGCGGTTTTCGCCGCGGGCTTGGCAGCGGGCTTGGCCGCTACAGGCTTGGCAGCTGGTTTGGCGGCTGCGGTTTTCGCGGCCGGCTTGGCTGCGGGTTTAGCGGCGGCCTTGGCGACAGGCTTAGCGGCAGGCTTGGCCAGAGGCTTGGCTGCGGGTTTTGCAGCAGGCTTGGCAGCTGCAGTTTTGGCTGCAACCGGCGCAACCTTGGCACCTGTGAGTTTTTCAATCTGCTTGGTCAGGGTATCGACCTTGTCGTGCAGGGCCTTGACTTCGTTGCGGCTAGGCACGCCCAGACGCGAGATGGCGCTGTTCAAGCGCTTGTCGAAAGCGCCTTCCAGTTCATCCCACTTACCCAGGGCGCGATCCTTGACGTCGCTGATACGCGACTTGGCCGAAGTTGCGGAATCTTTGGCCGCATCAACTTTCTTGCCGACTACGCTCTTAGTCAGTTTCTCGGCTTTCTCACCATCTTTGACCAATGTCTCGAAAAGCTTGCTGCCGTCAGAGTCGATTTTCGAGTACACGCCTAAACCAGCAAGCCAAATTTTACGGGAGTACTCTTCGACTTTCCCGATCCACGAGCTGCCTTCTTTTTCAGTATTCTTTTTACCAGCCATCCCGTTCTCCTTAATGTTTACGCGCGACACGTTCGAGCAACGCCGTCAGCTCATCGAGCTTAGCAGAGAGTGTCTCAACGTCATGTTTAGACGGAATGCCGATACGATTCAAGGCACTGGCGACGCGCGTGTCAAAAGCCTTCTCGACCTTGTCCAGTTGCACTTCGACTTTGCCTTTAAGAGTGCTGACATCCCCTTTAACGCCATCTATCTGACTGTTGGCTGCTTCAAGTTGTTCAGTGACAACTTTTTTGCCTTTCTTTTCAACGGATTGACCAGCCTTGATCAACTCCTGGAAGTACTCGCTGCCTTCCTGACCGACTTTGGCGTAGGCCCCCAGGCCTGCCAGCCAGATCTTGCGGGCATAGGATTTGACTTCACTCAGAGCAGTCGATTGGGCATCAACTTTTTTCTTCAGAATTACTTTGGCCATGGTGCACCTCACGCGCAGAAGGTTTGAGGAACTGCCCTCGGAAAGAGGACCTGAGGCACAACCTAGAGAGAAAAATTAGAATCGGCACCCTAACGACTGTCATGAATTCATGTAGGAGCCGGTTCAGACCAGAGCCTTGTCCAGAGCCTTTTCGATTTCCGACTTGATGGTGCCGCTCATGGCCGACATCAACATCCCCAGTTCCACGTCGATGCGGATCGACTCTTCACCCACATGCACCGCGCCTTTGACGCCCGAGCGCTTGAGGTTCAGGGTATCGCCTGCCCACTGCGGCTCCAGGCCATATTGATCGGCGAGTTTCTGCGCCAGTTTGTCGGCCTTTTCACGGGCTGCCTGCTTGCCCAGGCCATGGGCACGTTCAACACTAATACGGGCCATTGAAGGTCTCCTGCTGTTTCGGGACTTGCCTGAAGCATCTTGACCCTGCGTGCGTCAAAACGTCCCGGCGGATCGCTATCTTACATTCAGCCTTGCCAAGACAAAGACCGCCACCGGCATTAGAATGTCCCGCATTCTCTTTTGGTGACAGCGATATGACTGATCAGCGCAAAGGCAGCGATGCCGAACCCACCACTCACTTCGGCTTCAAGAATGTTCCTGAAAGCCAGAAAGCGGAAAAAGTCGCTGAGGTGTTCCACTCGGTAGCGGCCAAGTACGACTTGATGAACGACGTGCTGTCCGGTGGCATGCACCGCCTGTGGAAACGCTTCACGATCGAGCTGTCCGGCGTGCGCGCCGGCAATCGCGTACTGGACATCGCCGGCGGCACGGGTGACTTGACCAGGCGTTTCTCCCACCTGGTGGGCCCGACCGGCCAAGTGGTACTGGCCGACATCAACGAATCCATGCTCAAGGTCGGTCGTGACCGCCTGCTGGACCTGGGTGTGGCCGGCAACGTCGAGTTCGTCCAGGCCGATGCGGAAAAACTGCCGTTCCCGGACAACCATTTCGACTGCGTGACCATTGCCTTCGGCCTGCGCAACGTGACCCACAAGGAAGACGCCCTGCGCTCCATGCTGCGGGTGCTCAAGCCCGGCGGTCGCCTGCTGGTGCTGGAGTTCTCCAAGCCCACCAACGCGCTGATGTCCAAGGTCTACGACGCCTACTCGTTCGCCTTCATGCCCCTGGCCGGCAAGCTGATCACCAACGACTCGGAAAGCTACCGCTACCTGGCCGAATCGATCCGCATGCACCCCAACCAGGAAACCCTGAAGTCGATGATGGTCGAGGCCGGTTTCGACCGCGTGACCTATCACAACATGACCGCAGGCATCGTCGCCCTGCACCGCGGCATCAAGCCCTGATGTTGCTCAGCGGCCTGCTCGCCAGCGTCGAGACCGGCATCAATCGGGTGCTGCGTCTGGACAGCACGGCGCTGCCGCGCCTGCAGCACCTCAATGGCAAGGTGATCGCCGTGGAATGCCGCAACCCGGCGCTGCAGCTGTTCATCCTGCCCAGCGATGAAGGCCTGATGCTCGCCAGCCAGTGGGCCGCGGACCCGGACTGCACCCTGCGCGCACCGGCCTCGAGCCTGCTGCGCCTGGCCCTGAGCAAGGACAAGACCGCGGTCCTGCACGGCCCCGAAGTGGAGCTGGAAGGCGATAGCGGCGTGCTGCTGGACCTGGCAGCAACCCTTCAGGACCTGGAGCTGGACTGGGAGTACGAGCTCTCGCGCTGGCTGGGCCCCGTGGCCACCCAGCTGTTCAGTGGCCATGTGCGCAGCCGCGCCCGCTGGTATCAGCAAGGATTTGCCAGCCTCAACCAGAACCTCGCCGAATTCCTCGCCGAAGAATCGCGGACCCTGGTGGGTCAGCGCGAAGCCGAAGCGCGCTTTCGCGAGCTGGATCAGGCCAAACTCGACCTGGAACGTCTCGAGGCGCGCTTGGAGCGCCTTTCCCGATCCCTTGACCCAAGCGATAACGCATGAAGCTGCTTGCCGTCCGCCGTCTGTTGCGCATCCAGCGCGTCGTGATCCGCTACCGCCTCGATGACCTGCTGTTCGACCTGCCCCTGCCCTGGTTCCTCCTGGCCCTGCGCTTCGCCCTGCCCTGGCGCTGGTTCCCGCGCAAGCCGCTGGACCTGAGCCGCGGTGCACGCCTGCGCCTGGCGTTGCAGGACCTGGGGCCGATCTTCATCAAGTTCGGGCAGATCCTCTCGACCCGCCGCGACCTGCTGCCGGAAGACATCGCCGACGAGCTGATGCTGCTGCAGGACCGGGTGCCGCCGTTCGACTCGCAAAAGTCCGTGGCCCTGATCGAAGCGCAGTTGGGCAAGAAGATCAGCGACGTGTTCAGCCGCTTCGACATCGAGCCCCTGGCGTCGGCGTCGGTGGCCCAGGTGCACGCCGCCAAGCTCAAGACCGGCGAAGAAGTGGTGGTCAAGGTGATCCGCCCCGGGCTCAAGCCGATCATCGCCCAGGACCTGGCGTGGCTGTTCATCCTCGCCCGTGCCGCGGAAAAGCTCTCTGCCGACGCGCGCCTGCTGCACCCGGTGGACGTGGTCAGCGACTACGAGAAAACCATCTACGACGAGCTCGACCTGCTGCGCGAGGCGGCCAACGCCAGCCAGCTCAAGCGCAACTTCGAAGGCTCGCCGCTGCTCTATGTACCCCAGGTCTACTGGGACTGGTGCCGGCCCAAAGTGCTGGTGATGGAGCGCATCTACGGCATTCAGGTCACCGACCTGGCCACCCTGGCCGACCAGCGTACCGACATGAAGATGCTCGCCGAGCGTGGCGTGGAGATCTTCTTCACCCAGGTGTTCCGCGACAGCTTCTTCCACGCCGACATGCACCCGGGCAACATCTTCGTCAGCACCGTGCAGCCCTGGAGCCCGCAGTACATCGCCATCGACTGCGGCATCGTCGGCAGTCTGACCCCGGAAGACCAGGACTACCTGGCCCGCAACCTGTTTGCCTTCTTCAAGCGCGACTACCGCCGCGTGGCCCAGTTGCACATTGATTCCGGCTGGGTCCCGGCGGAAACCAAGCTCAACGAATTCGAGGCGGCGATCCGCACCGTGTGCGAGCCGATCTTCGAAAAACCGCTGAAGGACATTTCCTTCGGCCAGGTGCTGATGCGCCTGTTCCAGACCGCTCGGCGCTTCAACATGGAAGTGCAGCCGCAACTGGTGCTGCTGCAGAAGACCCTGCTCAACATCGAGGGCCTGGGCCGCCAGCTGTACCCGGACCTGGACCTGTGGAACACCGCGCAACCCTTCCTCGAACGCTGGATGCGCGAACGGGTCAGCCCCAAGGCCGTGCTCGGCAACATCCACAGCCAGATCGAACAGTTGCCGCACCTGGCCAACATGACCCGCGACCTGCTGGAGCGCATGTCCCAGCCCCATGCCGCCGATCCGCCGGCGCCCTGGCACAAGCGCAAGGACGACTGGTTCCTGCGCCTGCTGGGCACTGCCCACCTGGGCGGTGGCGCGGTCCTGGCCGCCGGCGGTCCATTGCATGAGCTGGGGCACTGGCCTGCTGGCATCATGATTGCGGTCGGTTTGTATCTGATCGTTCGCCGATAGCCAGTGGCGCGACCTGCTGGCAAACTGTCGAAATCGCCGAGGCGTCACCAGCGGGTTGAGCCCGGTTGTCGGAGTCGAAAATGAAAGATTGGCTGGACCAGATCAAATGGGATGCGGACGGCCTGGTGCCGGCCATCGCCCAGGATCACAAGACCGGGCGCGTACTGATGATGGCCTGGATGAACCGCGAGGCCCTGAGCCTGACCGCTGCCGAGAATCGCGCCATCTACTGGTCACGTTCCCGTGGCAAGCTGTGGCGCAAGGGCGAAGAATCCGGGCACGTGCAGAAGCTTCATGAAATGCGCCTGGACTGCGACGCCGATGTGATCATCCTGATGGTTGAGCAGATCGGCGACATCGCCTGCCATACCGGCCGCCACAGCTGTTTCTACCGCGTCTATGAAGATGGCGAGTGGAAAACCGTCGAACCGGTCCTCAAGGACCCGCACGCGATCTATTCTGCAGGACACTGACATGAGCGATACCCTCACCCGTCTGGCCCAGGTGCTGGAAGAGCGTAAAGACGCCGCAGCCGACAGCTCCTACGTCGCCAGCCTGTACCACAAGGGCCTGAACAAGATTCTGGAAAAAGTCGGCGAAGAATCGGTGGAAACCATCATCGCCGCCAAGGACGCTGCCATCAGCGGCGACTGCAGCGATGTGATCTACGAAACCGCGGACCTGTGGTTCCACACCCTGGTCATGCTGGCACAGCTGGGGCAGCATCCCCAGGCCGTGCTCGATGAGCTGGACCGCCGCTTCGGTTTGTCCGGACACGCCGAGAAAGCCTCGCGTCCGTCCGCCTGAACAACTTTCTAAGAGGAAACGCAGCATGGGCATTTTTGACTGGAAACACTGGATCGTCATCCTGGTGGTCGTGGTACTGGTATTCGGCACCAAGAAGCTCAAGAACCTGGGCACCGACGTCGGCGAATCGATCAAGGGCTTTCGCAAGGCCATGAATGACGACGAAAAGCCTGCCGAACCCGTGGTCCCGCCAGCAGCGCAGCCTGTGCCACCGGTTCAGCCGCAGCAGAGCGCGCCGTTGAGCCAGCCGCACACCATCGATGTGCAGGCGCAGAAAGTCGAAGAGCCGACCCGCAAAGACTCGTGAGCACTGACTAATGTTTGGTATCAGCTTCTCTGAACTGCTGCTGGTGGGCCTGGTGGCCCTGCTGGTGCTCGGCCCCGAGCGCCTGCCCGGCGCTGCGCGCACCGCCGGCCTGTGGGTCGGGCGCCTCAAGCGCAGCTTCAACGCGATAAAACAGGAAGTTGAACGTGAAATCGGTGCCGACGAGATCCGCCGGCAACTGCACAACGAGCACATTCTGTCCCTGGAGCAGGAAGCGCGGAAAATCCTCGCCCCGACCCAGCAGCAACCGACTCCGGTAGAGCCTGTGGCCGAGCAGACGATTCACGCGCCAGGCGCCGCTACGGTCGCCGAAGCGCCGCCAGCCAGCGAAGTGCCCGCGCCTCTGCCATCGACACCAGCACCGGCACCGACCGCAGAGCCCGCAGCCCCAGTGGCAACACCCGCCACCACGGCCCCCCACGACTCCACCTTGCCGCCGCGAGCACCATGAGCGATATCCCAGAGAACGACCAACACATGCCGCTGGTGTCGCACCTCACCGAGCTGCGCACCCGCCTGCTGCGCTGCGTAGCGGCGATCTTCATCATCTTCGCCGGGCTGTTCGCCTTCACCCAGCAGATCTACACCATCGTCTCCACGCCGCTGCGCCAGTACCTGCCGGTCGGCGCGACGATGATCGCCACCGACGTCGCCTCGCCGTTCCTGACGCCGCTGAAGCTGACCATGATGGTCTCGCTGTTCCTGGCGATCCCGGTGATCCTGCACCAGATCTGGGGCTTTATCGCACCCGGCCTGTACAAGCATGAAAAGCGCATTGCCGTGCCCTTGCTGGTGTCGAGCATCCTGCTGTTCTACATCGGCATGGCGTTCGCCTACTTCCTGGTGTTCCCGCTGATCTTCAAGTTCTTCGCCGCCGCCACCCCGGCCGGCGTGGAGATGATGACCGATATCACCAGCTACCTCGATTTCGTCATGACCCTGTTCTTCGCCTTCGGCGTGGCCTTCGAGATCCCGGTGGCCGTGGTCCTGCTGGTGTGGATAGGCGTGGTCAACGTGGCGTACCTGCGCAAGATCCGCCCTTACGTGATCATCGGCTGCTTCGTGGTGGGCATGATCCTCACCCCGCCGGACATTTTCTCCCAGACCCTGCTGGCCGTGCCCATGTGGCTGCTGTTCGAGATCGGCGTGCTGTTCGGCGGGCTGATCAGCAAACGTGGCGAGCACCCGGACGATGAACCGGCCGACGACCACAACGACCAGCCGCCAGCGACCCAAGCGTGAACCTGCTGCTTCTGGAAGAGGCCGATTTCATTGCGGCCGACCGGGTAGTGCTGCGCGACCGACGCCTGACCCACATGCAGGACGTGCATCGGGTGGCGGTCGGCGACAGCCTGCGGGTCGGGCGCATTGGCGGCTTGATGGGCAGTGCCCAGGTACTGCGCCTGGAGCCTGCTGAAGCCGAACTGCAAGTGACCCTCGATCAGCCGCCACCGGCCAAGCTGCCATTGACCCTGGTGCTGGCCCTGCCGCGCCCGAAAATGCTTCGCCGGGTGTTCCAGACCATAGCGACCATGGGCGTGCCGCGGCTGGTGCTGGTGAACAGCTACCGGGTAGAAAAGAGCTTCTGGCAGACCCCGTTCCTGGAACCCGAAACGATTCGCGAACACCTGGTGCTCGGCCTGGAACAGGCCCGTGACACCGTGCTGCCCGACGTCCTGATCGAAAAACGCTTCAAGCCCTTCGTCGAAGACCGCCTGCCGGCCCTCAGCGCTGGCACCCTGGGGCTGGTGGGCCACCCTGGCCCATATCCGCCCTGCCCTCGCGGGCTGGACCAGGCCGTCACCCTGGCCATTGGCCCGGAGGGCGGCTGGATTCCCTACGAGATCGATCTTCTGGGCAAGGCCGGCCTGCAACCGGTGCAACTGGGCGAACGCATCCTGCGGGTCGAAACCGCGGTCACCGCCCTGCTTTCGCGCCTGTTCTGAGCCCCCATGTGCGTGCTGGCCAAGTGGCCAGCCGGACCTCACGGTCGTAATGGCAACTAGCCAGTCAAGCTACAGAATCCCCCACTCCCGCCGATAGCCTATGGTTAAGCGCACATTGCTAAAAGGGAGTTCGCAGAATGTACCGTTGGCTAGCCAGAAACCTGGGAAACGTAAGCGTCAGCCTCAAGCTGGGTATCGGCTTCGGCCTGGTACTGCTCCTGACCCTGCTGATCACCGCCACCGGCTGGACCGGCCTGAGCCGGGTGATCGACCGGGGCGACAAACTGGGCAATATTTCCGTTATCTACGCCCTGACCAAGGACCTGCGCATCGCCCGCCTCAACTACGAGATGAGCCGCGGTGAACACGGCCCGGCAGCGGTCAACGACTTCCTCAAGCAACTCAACGACGGCCTGCAGGACGCTCGCGCGCAACTGCAGCAACCGGAAAGCATCACCATGGTCGACCAGCAACTGGACGCCGTGGCCGAATACCAGAAAGCCTTTGCCGACATGACTCGCGCCACCGCCAACCGCGAGGCTGCGAGGTCCCAGCTTGGCGCCACCGCGGACAATGCCGTGGCCCGGGTCGCGGAGGTTGAGAACTCACTGCTGCAAGGCGACAGCGTGGCGCAGTTCAATAGCGTGATCGACCTGTCCAAGCTGATCCAGCAGGCACGCTTCCAGGTACGCGGCTACACCTACAGCGCCAAGCCCGAGGCCAAGCAGCCGGCGCTGGACGCCATCGACAACGCCCTGAACAACCTCACCAGCCTGCCTTCACGCCTGCCCGAGCAGCACGTTGCCAACCTGCAACAGGCCAGCGACTCGCTGAAGGCCTACCGGATGGCCGTCAGCGCCTACAGCGACGCCGAAGAAGCCAGCGCGGCTGCGCTCAAGCGCATGGCCGCCCAGGGCGACCGGCTGATGGACCTGAGCAAGCAGCTGACCGTGGCCCAGACCACCAAGCGTGACAGCGACGCCGCGCAAGCCAAGAGCACCCTGCTGATCGCCACCTTGCTGGCCATGCTGTTCGGCCTGATCGCCGCCTGGGCCATCACCCGGCAGATCACCCAGCCGCTGCAGCAGACCCTCAAGGCCGCCGAGCGCGTGGCTTCCGGGGACCTGAGCCAGAACCTCGCCGTGGAGCGCCGCGACGAACTGGGCCAACTGCAGAAAGCCATGCAGCGCATGACGGTGAGCCTGCGGGAACTGATCGGCGGCATCAGCGACGGGGTGACCCAGATCGCCAGCGCCGCCGAGCAACTGTCCGCGGTGACCGAGCAGACCAGCGCCGGGGTCAACAGCCAGAAAGTCGAGACCGACCAGGTGGCCACGGCCATGAACGAAATGGCCGCCACCGTGCAGGAAGTGGCGCGCAACGCCGAGGAGGCCTCCGAGGCCGCTGTGGCGGCCGACCAGCAGGCCCGCGAGGGTGACCGGGTGGTGAACGAAGCCATCGCCCAGATCGAGCGCCTGGCCAGCGAGGTGGGCCATTCCACCGAGGCCATGGGCCATCTCAAGCAGGAAAGCGACAAGATCGGCAGCGTCCTGGATGTGATCAAGTCGGTGGCCCAGCAGACCAACCTGCTGGCCCTGAACGCCGCCATCGAGGCCGCCCGGGCCGGTGAAGCCGGGCGGGGTTTTGCCGTGGTGGCGGATGAAGTCCGCAGCCTGGCGCAACGTACCCAGCAATCCACCGAAGAAATCGCTGAACTCATCGTTGGCCTGCAAAGCGGCACCCAGCAGGTGGCCAGCACCCTGGATACCAGCCGCAGCCTGACCGACAGCAGTGTCGAGCTGACACGCCGGGCTGGTGGTTCCCTGGAAAACATCACCCGTACCGTGTCGGCGATCCAGGCGATGAACCAGCAGATCGCCGCGGCAGCAGAGCAGCAGAGCGCGGTGGCGGAAGAGATCAACCGCAGCGTGTTGAATGTGCGGGATGTGTCTGAACAGACGTCATCGGCCAGCGAGGAAACCGCCGCGTCCAGCGCCGAGCTGGCGCGGCTGGGGATTCACCTGCAAAGCCTGGTGGGGCGTTTCCGGGTCTGAGCCGCTTCGCCGGCAAGCCGGCTCCTACCGGGAAATGCAGGAGCCGGCCTTACAGCACCTGGCGCAGGAAAGCCTGGGCCCGCGGGTCTTGCGGCGCGTCGAAGAACACCTGCGGCGCCGCGTCTTCCAGTAGTTTGCCGTGATCGAAGAACAGCACCCGATCCGCCACTTCCCGGGCAAAGCCCATTTCGTGGGTCACGCAGACCATGGTCATGCCTTCCAGGGCCAGGGTCTTCATCACATCCAGCACCTCGCCGACCATTTCCGGGTCCAGGGCCGAGGTCGGCTCGTCGAACAGCATCACCTTGGGTTCCATGGCCAGGGCCCGGGCGATGGCCACACGCTGCTGCTGGCCACCGGAAAGCCGCGAAGGAAACTCGTGGGCCTTCTGGGCGATCCCGACCTTTTCCAGCAACGCCAGGGCCTTGGCCTCGCGCTCCTGCTTGCCGCGCTTGCGTACCACCTTCTGCGCCAGGCAGAGGTTTTCCAGCACGGTCATGTGCGGGAACAGGTTGAAATGCTGGAACACCATGCCGACTTCCCGGCGGTAGGCGTTCACATCGGTCCTCGGGTCGGCCAGTTGCAGACCGTCGATGCTCACCGAGCCGGAGTCGAACTCTTCCAGGCCATTGAGGCAACGCAGGAAGGTCGACTTGCCGGAACCGGACGGACCGATCACCACCAGCACCTCGCCCTTGGCCACCTGGGTGGTGACGTTATCCACCGCACGCACCAGCTGGCCGCGGGTGTCGAAGACTTTTACCAGATCGCGGACTTCAATCACTTTGCGCGAGCCTCCGCTCAAGCCGGCTGGCCATCTTCGACAGCGGCAGGTTGATCAACAAATACAGGCCCGCCACGCAGAACAGGATCTCAAATGGCGAGAACGACGTGGTGATGACTTCCCGGCCGCTCTTGAGCAGTTCGGTAATGGCGATCACCGACACCAGGGAGGTGTCCTTGACCAGGCTGATGAACTGTCCGGCCAGCGGCGGCAGCACCCGCTTGAAGGCCTGGGGCAGCACCACATGGCGCATCGACTGGCCGGCGCTGAGCCCCAGGGAGCGCGCGGCTTCGTTCTGCCCGCGGGCGATGGACTGCACCCCGGCGCGAACGATTTCCGCCACATAGGCCCCGGTAAACAGCGACAGCGCGGCGATCCCGGCGAACTCCCGGGACAGATTGAGCACCGTGCCGATAAAGAAATAGAAGATGAATATCTGCACCAGCAGCGGCGTGCCCCGCACCAGTTCGACATAGATCGTCGACAGGTCGCGCAGGGTCGGGTTGCTGGACAACCGGCACAGGCCGGTACCCAGGCCGATCAGCAGCCCCAGCACGCCGGACACCACCGACAGCCACAAGGTGGTCCACAGGCCCCACAACAGCGGGCCCGCGGCCCAGTGCCGGGTCACGCCGATGACATCGCCTTCGGCCACGTCATCGCCGCTAGCCACCTGCAAGCTGCTTTCATCGACGCTCAGATGCTGCTCGGCACCCGAGTCACCGCGCAGCGTGACTTGTGCCTTGCCGCCCTGGCGCACCACCTCGGCGACGGTGGAGATTTCCGCCGCCCGCTGGGACTCTTCGGCCTGATAGGCGAAGTACTGGGGGACACGGTTCCAGCGCCATTCGTAGGACATCAGCGAGGTGGCGTAGTACAGGGCGCCGGCCAGGCCGATCAGCACCAGCACGGTCAGTACGTGCCAGGGCCATTGGGCTTTTTTCTGTTTGTTCACTTTGCAGGTTCCAGCGGTTTGCAGCGGGGAGGTTCGGCAGAGCCCGGGGGGGCATCGTCGCGAGCAGACTCGCTCCTACAAAAACGCTATGCGCCCTGTAGGAGCGAGCTTGCTCGCGATCAACCGCAAATCAGTTGCCTGACGCCTATTCCATGTCCTTGAGCCACTCGGTGCTCTTGAACCACTTGTCATGGATGCGATCGTAGGTGCCGTCTTCGTGGATCTGGTGCAGGAAGTTGTTGATGAAGTTGATGCTGTCGTAATCGCCCTTCTTCAAACCGAAGGCCAGGGGCTCGTAGGTGAACGGCTTGTCGAGGAAGACCAGCTTGCCATTGCCCACTTTGTTGACGGCCACCACGTTGTACGGGGCGTCGTAGATGAAGGCGTCGGCCTTGCCGTTGACCACGTCCAGCACCGCTTCCTGCTCGTTGTCGTAGCCGTGGTACTTGGCCTTGGCGATCAGCTTCTTGGCGACCATCTCACCGGTGGTGCCCAGCTTGGAGGTGATGCGGTAGTCGGCGCTGTTCAGGTCCTTGTAGGACTTGATGGTGCCTTCCAGGTCCTTGCGGATCAGCAGGGTCTGGCCGACCACGATGAAGGGTTCGCTGAAGTTCAGGCGCAGGTTGCGTTCCTGGGTCAGGGTCATGCCGCTGCCGATCATGTCGAACTTGTCGGTCAGCAGGGCCGGGATGATGCCGTCGTAGCCAGTGGAAACCATCTCCAGCTTGACCCCCATGGACTTGGCCATGGCCTTGAGCAGGTCGACTTCGAAACCGATGATTTCGCCACGCTTGTTGGTCATCTCGAACGGCATGTAGGTCGGGTCCATGCCGACTTTCAGCGTGCCGCGCTTGACCGCGTCGTCGATAGCGCCGGCCTGGGCCGTGTTGACCGCCAGCAGGGCTGCGGCACCCGCCAGCAGCAGCGAAAGATACTTCTTCATCTCAAGTCCCCTGAAGCCATTTTATTGTGGTGTCTGCACACGGCGGTCATCTGCTTGAGTGCTTCGAATGGCAGGCCGTTGTCGATTGCGCGCAGAAATTTGCGGGTGCGATGCTAACGCACTCGGCCATTTGCACAAGGATTTTTGTTGTTTCAGGGGGAGCGACCGGTGGCCGCTGCCACAGCCTCCGACAAGGCATAGGCGGCCATTGGCGCCATAAAGCAAAACGCCCTTGAGCAAGAGCTCAAGGGCGTTGGCTTCAGGCCGGTTGCGGCGCCGCGTTCAGCGGCTGCAACGGCAGCAGCGGTGCATGGGGATCGGCATCCACCGACTGGCGCCAGGCGCTCAGCCATTCGCTGTGCCCCTCGCTCCAGACCTGCTCGTGCAGGCGCCCCAGGGCTACCGGGTCGCTCAACAGCGCCAGCCGCTCGCTGTTGTTCAGGGCCGCCGGGCCGACTTTCAGGGCATGCCGTACACGCTCCTGGCGCAGCCACTCGATGGGCTCGGCCTGGGTGTGGCGCGAGGTCGCCAGGGCACAGGCCAGGGCGTTCTGCTGCGGATCCACCACGGCCCGGACAAAGCCGTCGTTGAGCGCATGCCAGCGGTTTTCATGGGTGTACTGGTCGGTTGCCAGCAGCGCCTGTGGCGGAGCGTATTCCTCGGGGATTAGGAACAGGCTTTCGTCACGGGACTTCAGGCCCAGGCCCACGCGGCTGGAGATCACCGACACCGGGATCGACAGCATCAACGAACCGACGATCGGTACCAGCCACCAGAGGAAGCTCGGGTTCAACCAGATCACCAGCAGCGCCCAGCAGAAGCCCAGCAGGGTCTGCGGACCGTGGCGCTTGACCGCTTCGCTCCACGGCGTGGAGTCGTCGTCACGCTGTGGCGAGTTCCAGGTCGCGGCCCAGCCCAGGAACGCGGCCAGTACGAAACGAGTGTGGAAAATCATCCGCACCGGCGCCAGCAACATGGAGAACAGCATCTCCAGGAGCATCGACAGGGTCACCTTGAACTTGCCACCGAACTCTTTCGCACCCTTGGCCCAGATCAGGATGATACTCAAGAGCTTGGGCAGGAACAGCAGCACGATGGTGGTGGAGAACAGCGCGATGGCCTTGTCCGGATGCCACTGCGGCCACAGCGGATACAGCTGCCGCGGCTCGAGGAAGTACTGCGGCTCCATCAGGGTGTTGACCGCCAGCAGGGCCGTGGACAGCACCAGGAAGAAGAACCACAGCGGCGCCGACAGGTAGGACATCACCCCGGTGAGGAACACCGCGCGGTGCACCGGGTGCATGCCCTTGACCAGAAACAGGCGGAAGTTCATCAGGTTGCCGTGGCACCAGCGCCGGTCACGCTTGAGTTCGTCCAGCAGGTTCGGCGGCAGCTCTTCGTAGCTGCCCGGCAGGTCGTAGGCAATCCACACGCCCCAGCCGGCACGGCGCATCAGCGCGGCTTCGACGAAGTCGTGGGAGAGGATCGCACCGGCGAAGGCACCCTTGCCCGGCAACGGCGCCAGGGCACAGTGCTCGATGAACGGCTGCATGCGGATGATCGCGTTGTGCCCCCAGTAATGGGATTCCCCCAACTGCCAGAAGTGCAGGCCGGCGGTGAACAGCGGGCCGTAGACCCGGGTGGCGAACTGCTGCATGCGCGCATATAGGGTGTCCATGCCCGAGGCCCGTGGCGCGGTCTGGATGATCCCCGCGTCCGGCGTGGCTTCCATCAGGCGTACCAGGCTGGTCAGGCATTCGCCGCTCATCACGCTGTCAGCGTCGAGCACGACCATGTACTTGTAGTCACCGCCCCAGCGACGGCAGAAGTCGTCGAGGTTGCCGCTCTTGCGTTTCACTCGGCGGCGACGGCGGCGATAGAAGATCTTGCCGAAGCCCTTGGCTTCGCGGCAGACATCCAGCCAGGCCTGCTGCTCGGCCACGCAGATATCGCTGTCGTTGCTGTCGCTGAGGACGAAGAAGTCGAAACGGTCCAGGTCACCGGTGGCCGCCACCGACTCGAAGGTTGCGCGCAGGCCGGCAAACACCCGGGGCACGTCTTCGTTGCAGATCGGCATCACCAGTGCGGTGCGCGCATCCTTGGGAATCGGCTCGTTGCCTGCGCTGGCCCCGGAGATGCGGTACTTGTCGTGGCCGGTCAGCAGTTCCAGGAAGCCCATCAGGGCGGTCCAGAAACCTGCCGAGACCCAGCAGAACAGGATCCCGAACAGAATCAGGATGCTGGTCTGCAGGGCATAGGGCAGCACTTGCTGGGCGGTCTGCATCAGCGGCTGGTGCATGACCTCTTCCAGGTCGACGAAGGACCAGCCCTGGTACGGCATGATGCCTTTCATGTACCAGCCGGCGACGATGGTCTGGCCGAGCATCAGCACCAGCAGGATGTAGCGGCGGATCGAACCGACGGTACGCCAGCGAGCGGCCGGCAGTACCCGTTCGTCCTTCTTCGGCGCTGGCGGGTTGGTACGCCCGGTCAGGCGCCGCCAGCCGCGCACCAGGATATTGGTGCGCCACGGCTCCGGGACCACCTTGGTGCGGCGGATCGGTGGCGTGGCCTTGAGGCAGACCCGGCCCTCGGCGTCCACCGCGAGCATTTCCGCTTCTTCCAGCTCAGCGGCGGTGCTCAGGGTCAGGCGCTGGCCCACCGAGGCCTGGGCGGCATCGGTGGGGCCATCGAAGGTGCTGGACGACAGGCGTTGGTGCAATTCGCTGAAGGACTGGCAGCCCGCAAGTTCCGCGCGCTGCTGGTCCGACATCGGCAAGTGCGCCAGGTACTCGGCAAGAGACTCTGGCTGTAGTTGAGAGTTACTCATCGGCAGGCAACTGATAGCTCCAGGTCTCGGTCAGGACTTGCTCCGTTTTAACCGGTTCCGGTGTGGCTGGGGCCGCGTCCGCAGCAGCAGGCTGCTTGGCGTCTTTGTGGTCCTTGTCCTTGGCGTTCTTGGCGTCTTTAGCCTCTTTGCCCGGCTGGGCTTGCGCCTGCTTGGCGGCTGCCGCTGCGGCTTCCTTCTCTTTCTTCTCCTGCTGCTTGGCGGCGATCTTGTCGGCCTTGGCGATGGAGGAGTTGGAGTTCGGCGTCGAGGCCTTGGCCGGCTCGGGCTGCGCAATGTCGCGGACCAGAGCGGCACGCATCTCGGTGGACTTGCTCGCGTCCTTGATCTTCATCCGCAGGGTCAGGCGCCAGCCCTTGGTTTCCGGGTTGTAGCGAACGCTGTTTTCCACCAGCTCGGCGTTGTCACCCACGCTGACCTGGCTGCGAACGTCGGCGTTTTCCGGCAATGCCGCCAGGGACGGGCCTTCGAAGTCCACCAGGTAGGCCACGCTGCCGTCGGGCTGACGGATCAGGTTGGACTGCTTGACGTCACCGGTGGAGCGCAGGGTTTGCTGTACCCAGGCGCTGTCAGGGGAATGCAGGGCGGCTTCGTCGATGGTCCAGTGCAGGCGATAGGCGAAATCCAGCGGCTGGCCTGGCTCAGGCTGCTTTTCCGGGTTCCAGAACGCCACGATGTTGTCGTTGGTTTCGTCCGCGGTCGGGATCTCTACCAGGTCGACGGTACCCTTGCCCCAGTCGCCCTTGGGCTCGATCCAGGCGCTTGGGCGCTTGTCGTAGCGGTCGTCGAGGTCTTCATAGTGGCTGAAGTCGCGGCCACGCTGGAGCAGGCCGAAACCACGCGGGTTCTCCACCGAGAAGTTGCTCACGGCCAGATGTTTCGGGTTGTTCAGCGGGCGCCAGATCCACTCGCCATTGCCGGCGTGGATCGACAGGCCGCTGGAGTCATGCAGTTCGCGACGGTAGTTGAGGACCTTCGACGGCTGGTTGGCGCCGAACAGGTACATGCTGGTCAGCGGGGCCAGGCCCAGCTTGCCGACCTTGTCACGCAGGAACACCCGGGCCTTGACGTCGACAATGGTGTCGGCGCCCGGCCGCAGGGTCAGGCGATAGGCGCCGGTGGCCCGTGGCGAATCCAGCAGGGCGTAGATCACCAGGTGCTTGTCGGTAGCCTTGGGCTGCTGGATCCAGAACTCGCTGAAACGCGGGAATTCCTCGCCGGATGGCAGGGCGGTGTCGATTGCCAGGCCCCGGGCGGACAGGCCATAGGTATGGCCCTTGCCAACGACGCGGAAATAGCTCGCGCCGAGCATGGTCATGATCTCGTCTTGCTTGTCAGCCTTGTTGATCGGGTACAGCACGCGGAAACCGGCGTAGCCGAGCTTCTCGGTGGCCTTGGGGTCGAACTTCACGTCGCCGAAATCGAAACGGTTCGGGTCGTACTTGATCTCGGTAACGGTGTTGGCGCTGATCTCGTTGATCTTCACCGGCGTGTCGAAGTGCATGCCCTGGTGGTAGAACGACAGCTTGAACGGGGTCTTCTGGTCGGCCCATTCGGCTTTTTCGGTGAGGAAGCGGATTTTCTGGTAATCCGCGAACTTCATCTCACGGAACTCGTTCGGCAGGTTACTGCGCGGGGCCTCGTACTTCTGCCCGGCCAGGTCCTTGGCCTTGACCGATACATCATCCAGATTGAATGCCATGAGTTGACCGGCGCCGAGCAGGCAGACCAGCGCAGAGCCCGTCACCAGTGCGTTTCGTAACCGTTTGGCAAACAAGTTTGGTGCATTACAGGGACTAACAATCACGAGCAACCCTCGCCGAAAACAGATCAAAAAACCAACGGCCAGCTATCTATATGCCAGGTTGGCGAGCATTGTTCCGACTCCGATGGGGCTAAATGATTCCCCAAACGGCCGTGGACAAGTCTCTACTTAAGTCAAAATGGACCAACGAACGCTGATCCCCGTAGCGCGCGATTATCTAGTAGCCCGCGTTACAACGCATCAGGGGTAACAAAGTATTTATCGCGAAAAACAGCAGTTTCCGGCCCAAATCGGTGGAAAAAGCTGTTTCAGACGTTTTCAGGTCTGTAACAGGAAGGTTACCGGGCCATCATTGACCAGGTGCACCTGCATGTCCGCGCCAAAACGCCCTGATGCCACTTTGCCATGCAACTGTTGCGCCTTCACTACCAGGTAGTCAAAAAGCTCTTCGCCAAGGGCCGGCGGCGCGGCTGTGGAAAAGCTCGGGCGCAGCCCGCTCTTGGTGTCCGCCGCCAGGGTGAATTGCGACACCAGCAGCAAGCCGCCCTGCACATCCGCCAGGGACAGGTTCATCTTGCCCTCGGCATCACTGAACACCCGATAGTTAAGCAGCTTATGCAGGAGTTTGTCGGCACTGGCCCGGGTGTCCTCGGGCTCCACCGCCACCAGTACCAGCAATCCCTGGTCCACCGCGCCGACTATTTCCCCGGCGACTTCCACCCGCGCGCCACGCACGCGCTGCAACAGGCCCTTCATGCTTCTTCGGGCGGCAGGTCGAGCAGACGGCGCGCCATCTGGTCGGTGGCGCGTACCAGAGCATCGGTGATGCCCGGCTCGGAGGCGGCGTGGCCAGCGTCGCGGATCACCTGCAGCTCGCTGTTGGGCCAGGCCTGATGCAGCTCCCAGGCGTTGTCCAGCGGGCAGATCACATCGTAGCGGCCATGGACGATGACCCCGGGCAGATGGGCGATCTTGCCCATGTCGCGGATCAGCTGGTCAGGTTCGAGGAAGGCGTTGTTGGTGAAGTAATGGCATTCGATCCGGGCAATCGACAGCGCCCGCTGCGGCTCGGAGAAACGGTCCACCACCAACGGGTTGGGGCGCAGGGTCGCGGTGCGCCCTTCCCAGCCCGACCAGGCCTTGGCCGCATGCATCTGGGCGATCTGGTCGGTGCCGGTCAGGCGCTTGTGGAAGGCGCTGACCAGGTCATGCCGCTCTTCCAGGGGAATCGGCGCCACATAGTCCTGCCAGTAGTCGGGGAACAGGCGGCTGGCGCCACACTGGTAGTACCACTGGATCTCCTGGGGCCGGGCAAGGAAGATGCCCCGCACGATCAGGCCGAGCACGCGCTCCGGGTGGGTCTGGGCATAGGCCAGGGCCAGGGTCGAACCCCAGGAGCCGCCAAACAGCACCCACTTGTCGATGCCCAGGTGCTGGCGAATGCGCTCAAGGTCCGCCACCAGGTCCCAGGTGGTGTTGTTTTCCAGGCTGGCGTGGGGGGTGGAACGCCCGCAACCGCGCTGGTCGAACGTGACGATGCGGTACAGATTCGGGTCGAAGTAGCAGCGGCTGGCCCCATCGCAGCCCGCCCCCGGCCCGCCATGAATGAACACCACCGGCAAACCTTCCGGTGAACCACTTTCGTCGACATACAGCACGTGCGGCTCGTCGACGGCCAGATCGTGCCGGGCATAGGGTTTGATCTGCGGGTACAAAGTCTGCATTACGCGCTCCGTGGAGGTCGGGTTCATCCCTGGCGGGGACTACATTTATTCTGCCGTCCGGCATCATAAACCCGAATTACGCAATGAGCATGTCCTTGGAGAAAACAGGGTTGTTTCAGGTTTTGCGCGGGGGTCGAAGGCGCTTCGCGAGCAAGCGCGCTCCTACACAAAGGCGTGTACCCGCTGTAGGAGCGCTTGCTGTCAGGCGTAACGTTCCTGCCCCCAGGCCAGCAGCCCCTGGAGCAATTCCTTGAGCACCACCTGGGTCGGTGCTGCCAGGTCCTCGCGATAGCGGAACGGTTCGAACTCTTCCATGTAGGCGCTCTGTGCCAGCTCCAGTTGCACGGCATGGATATGCTCGTCCGGGTTGCCGTAGTGGCGGGTGATATGCCCGCCCTTGAAGCGCCCGTTGAGCACATGGGTGTAGTCGCCGTGGCCGGCGCAGATCGCCTCCAGCCGGCTGGCCAGTTGCGGATCGCAGCTGGCGCCATTGAAAGTGCCGAGGTTGAAGTCCGGCAGCTTGCCTTCGAACAGGTGCGGGATCAGCGAGCGGATGGAGTGGGCATCGAACAGCAGGGCATAGCCGAATTCGGCCTTGAGCCGCGCCAGCTCTTCCTGGAGGGTGCGGTGGTAAGGCCCCCACACCTCGTGCAGGTACTGCTCGCGCTCCTCACTGGACGGCGCCTGACCTTCGACGAACAAGGGCTCGCCGTCGAACAGGGTGGCCGGGTACAGGCCCGTTGTGGCCCCCAAGTACAGGGGCTTGTCATCGGACGGGCGGTTCAGGTCGATGACAAAACGCGAATATTCGGCCGCCAGGGTACTGGCCCCCAGCTCCTGGGCGAACTGGTACAGCCGTGGAATGTGCCAGTCGGTGTCCGGCAGGCTCTGCGCCTGGGGCACCAGCCCGGCCGCCACCGCCGGGGTCAGGCGCGTACCGGCGTGGGGCATGCTGATCAGCAGCGGCACCCGGCCTTGTTTGAAATTCAGAACCTTATCCACAACCCTTCTCCTACACAGTCACTTCAACGCCGTGTCGCACGACGCGCTTTTCCAGATCGCCGCCCAGCCAGTAGGCCAGGTCGGCAGGACGATCGATCTGCCAGGCGACGAAGTCCGCCACCTTGCCCACCTCCAGCGAACCATGGGTCTTTTCCATGCCCAGGGCCTGGGCCGCATGCAGGGTAACCCCGGCCAGGGCCTCCTCGGGGGTCATACGGAAACAGGTACAGGCCATGTTCAGCATCAGCCGCAGCGACAACGCCGGTGACGTACCGGGATTGAGGTCGCTGGCCACGGCGATCTTCACCCCGTGCTTGCGCAGGGCTTCCATTGGCGGCAGCTGGGTTTCCCGGAGGAAATAGAAGGCCCCCGGCAGCAACACCGCCACGGTCCCGGACGCCGCCATGGCTATTGCATCCTCCTCGGTCATGAACTCCAGGTGATCGGCGGACAGCGCATGGTAGCGGGCCGCCAGGCTCGAACCATGCAGCGACGACAGTTGCTCGGCGTGCAGCTTGACCGGCAGGCCGAGCTGTTGCGCGGCAATGAACACCCGCTCCACCTGCTCCGGAGAGAACGCCAGGTATTCACAGAAGGCATCCACCGCGTCCACCAGCCCCTCGGCCGCCAGGGCCGGGAGCATCTCGCTGCAGATATGCTCGATGTAGGCATCGCTGCGCTCGGCGTATTCCGGCGGCAGGGCGTGGGCCGCCAGGCAGGTGCTGCGCACGCTGACCGGCAACTCTTCGCCCAGGCGACGGATCACCCGCAGGATCTTGCGCTCGCTGGCCAGGTCCAGGCCGTAGCCGGACTTGATCTCGACGCTGGTCACGCCATCGCGCAACAGGCTCAGCAGACGCTTGCGGGCGCTGCCGAACAGTTCCTCCTCGGTGGCGGCCCGAGTAGCCCGTACGGTACTGGCGATACCACCGCCGGCAGCGGCGATCTCGGCATAGCTCACCCCTTGCAGGCGCTGCTCGAACTCACCACTGCGGTTGCCGCCAAATACCGTGTGGGTGTGGCAATCGATAAAGCCCGGGGTTACCCAGGCTCCAGCCAGGTCATTGACCTGGGCGTAGTCGCCGGCCGGCGCCTCCGAGCGCCGGCCGATCCACTCGATGTGCGCCCCTGACGTCACCATGGCCGCATCCTCGATGATCGAGTAAACACCCGAGGCCATGCTGGCGACGTTGCAGTGTTGCCAAAGAGTTTTCATCCAACCTCCATTAATGGTCAGTAGGTAAAGGAGCGTCGCTCATGATCGCCTGGGCCTGCCCCGCCATGGGCTTGACCCACAGCATATAGGCCACGATCAGTAGAGCGATCCACACTACGCCGACGATCAGCGCTCCCTGGGTTTTCGGGAAATAGCCCAGCACGCCGAAGATGAACAGCATGAAGGCAATGGCCGCCGCCGGGGCCCAAGGCCAGAATGGCACCTTGAACTGCAACTGGGCCACCTGCTCGGCGGTCATCGAACGGCGCATGGCCACGTGAGTCAGGAGAATCATCAGCCACACCCAGACCGTGGCGAACGTGGCCAGGGAAGCGATCAGCAGGAAGATGTTTTCCGGGATCAGGTAGTTCAGCACCACCCCGATCAACAGAGTCACGGCCATCACCACCACGGTCATCCACGGCACCCCGTGCTTGGACACCTGGGCAAAGCCCTTGGGCGCCTGCCCTTGCCGGGCCAGGCCATACATCATCCGGCCGGCGCCGAAGATGTCGCTGTTGATGGCCGATACCGCCGCCGAAATCACCACGATATTGAGGATAGTGGCGGCCGAGCTGATGCCCAGGCTGTCAAAGATCTGCACGAACGGGCTGCCCTGGGTACCGATCTGCGGCCAGGGGAAAATCGACATCAGCACGAACAGGGTCAGCACGTAGAACAGCAGGATACGCAGCGGCACGGCATTGATCGCCTTGGGAATGACCCGCTTCGGATCCTGGGCCTCGCCCGCAGTGACCCCGATGATCTCGATGCCGCCAAAGGCAAACATCACCACGGCAAACGAGGCGATCACCCCACTGATGCCATTGGGCATGAAGCCGCCGTGGGCCCAGAGGTTGGCGGCGCCAGTGGCCTGGTCCTGCGCGGCGCTGCTGATACCGAAGAGCATGATGCCCAAGCCCCCCAGGATCATCGCGACGATCGCCCCGACCTTGAGCAGCGACAGCCAGAACTCCATCTCGCCGAACACCTTGACGTTGCACAGGTTCAGGCCGCCGATGAACAGCACGATGCCCAGCACCCAGATCCAGCGCGCCACTTCGGGAAACCAGAAGCCCATGTAGATGCCAAAGGCAGTCACGTCCGCCAGGCACACGATCAACATCTCGAAGGCGTAGGTCCACCCCAGGATGAAGCCCGGCAACGGCCCCAGGTACTGGCTGGCGTAATGCCCGAACGAACCGGACACCGGGTTGTGCACGGCCATCTCCCCGAGGGCGCGCATCACCATGAAAACCGCCGCGCCACCGATCAGGTAGGCCAGCAACACGGCGGGCCCGGCCATCTGGATGGCCGAGGCCGAACCGTAGAACAATCCTGTACCGATGGCCGACCCCAAGGCCATGAAGCGTATATGGCGGGCTGTCAGCCCTCGGCGTAGTCCACTGTCTTGCGATTGCATGTCATCGTCCCTTTTATTGTTATCGGACAAGTCCGCCCCGCGCAGGGGTGCGGGGCGGAGGAAGCAGACGCTCCGCGCCTGTCTTGCAGGTAAAGCCAACCAGCACGGGCCGCAGCTCCACGCCGAGCGCGAAGCTGCCTGGCGGCCCGGCGTGCATTACAGGCTCGGCAACAACCGGGCTGGCAGCAGCCCGTTCAGGCAACGCGAAGCCAGCAACTCACTGGCGGCGTTGATGTCCGGTGCAAAGAAGCGGTCCTTCTCGTAGTACGCCACTTTCTCGCGCAAGGTGGCACGGGCCTTTTCCAGGGTCGGCGAGGTTTTCAGGCCTTCGCGCAGGTCCAGCCCCTGGCAGGCCGCCAGCCATTCCACAGCCAGGACACCACGGGTGTTCTCGGCCATTTCCCACAAGCGCTTGCCGGCGGCCGGGGCCATGGAGACGTGGTCTTCCTGGTTGGCAGAGGTAGGGATGCTGTCCACCGAGTGCGGGTGGGCCAGGGCCTTGTTCTCGCTGGCCAGGGCCGCGGCGGTGACCTGGGCGATCATGAAGCCGGAGTTGACCCCGCCATTGGCCACCAGGAACGGCGGCAGCTGGGACATGTGCTTGTCCATCATCAGCGAGATCCGCCGTTCGCTCAGGGAGGCGATCTCGGCGATGGCCAGGGCCATGTTGTCGGCGGCCATGGCCACCGGCTCGGCGTGGAAGTTGCCACCGGAAATCACGTCACCTTCGGCGGCGAACACCAGCGGGTTGTCCGACACGGCGTTGGCTTCCACCACCAGCACTTCGGCAGCCTGGCGCAACTGGGTCAGGCAGGTGCCCATCACTTGTGGCTGGCAACGCAGGGAATACGGGTCCTGGACCTTGTCGCAGTTCTTGTGCGACGCGGATACCTCGGTGCTGTCCCCCAGCAACGCGCGATAGGCCGCGGCGGTATCGATCTGCCCGCGCTGACCACGAGCGGCGTGAATCCGCGGGTCGAATGGCGAGCGCGAACCCAGCACCGCTTCCACGGTCAGGCCGCCGCACACCAGGGCGCCGGCGAACAGGTCTTCGCCCTCGAACAGACCGCGCAAGGCGTATGCGGTGGAAACCTGGGTGCCGTTGAGCAGCGCCAGGCCTTCCTTGGCGGCCAGGGTCAACGGCTTGAGGCCGGCCACTTCCAGGGCCGCTGTCGCTTCCAGCCACTGCCCCTTGTAGCGCGCCTTGCCCTCGCCCAGCAGCACCAGGGACATGTGGGCCAAAGGCGCCAGGTCGCCGGAAGCACCCACCGAGCCCTTGAGCGGGATGTGCGGGTAGACCTCGGCGTTGATCAGGGCGATCAAGGCGTCGATCACCTGGCGGCGGATCCCGGAGAAGCCACGGCTCAGGCTGTTGACCTTGAGCACCATGATCAGGCGTACCAGGTCATCGCTGATAGGCTCGCCAACACCGGCGGCGTGGGACAGCACCAGCGAGCGCTGGAGGTTTTCCAGGTCGGCGCTGGCAATGCGGGTCGAGGCCAGCAGGCCAAAACCGGTGTTGATGCCATAGGCAGTACGATTCTCGGCGAGGATCTGCTCGACACAGGCGACGCTGGCGTCGATCTGCGCCGAGGCGCTGCCATCCAGGGTCAGGGTCAGCGGCTGCTGATAGATGGCCCGCAGTTGGGCCAGGGTCAGTTGGCCGGGAATCAGGTTTAGCGCAGTCACATTCATGCTCCTTTTGAGAGTTTTGTAATAACTAGCCAGTCGCTCCGGAAGCTTCCGTTGTCCGTCGCCACCCGCAGCTTGAGCAGGTGGCGCCTTGGCACGCTGGCGATGGGGAAATCCGTTTTATTGCACCTTGGAAAAGCGTTTGTTGAGCAATCGCGGGTCCTTGAGCAAGGCCGCCACGCTGGCGATATCCGGGGCCAGCCAGCGGTCCTGGTCGTAGGCCGGAACCCGCTCGCGCAGCAGGCACCAGGCAATGCCGGTGCCGGTGCCGAAGCGCTGCTCCTTGAGAAATTCGAATGCCTGGGCCGCCAGCAGGTACTCGATGGCGAGAATCTGGGTGCAGTTTTCCAGCACCTGCAGCAGCTTCAGGGCGGCGTTGGTGCCCAGGCTCAGGTGGTCTTCCTGCAGGCCCGAGGTGACGAAGTTGTCGAGCACCGCCGGCTGTGCCAGCTGGCGGTTCTGCGCGCACAGCGAGGCCGCCACGTACTGCACGATCATCATCCCGGAGTTGACCCCGGGCTCGGCCACCAGGAACGCCGGCAGGCCACTGACATGGGGGTTGATCAGGCGGTCCAGGCGGCGCTCGGCGATGGAGCCGATCTCGGCCATGGCAATCGCCAGCACGTCCGCCGCCAGGGCCACCGACTGGCCGTGGGGGTTGGCCTGGGACACCACCCGATAGTTGTCCGGGGTGCCCAGCAGCAACGGATTGTCGGTGGCGGCATTGAGCTCGGTTTCCACCTGCCTGGCCGCGTGGGCCAGTTGATCCCGGGCAGCACCGTGCACCTGGGGAATCGAGCGAATGCTCAGGGCGTCCTGGGTACGGATGCCCTTGCTGGAAGCGATCACCTCGCTGCGGTCGAGCAAGGCCCGCAGGTTGCTGCCCACCACCTGCATGCCGGGGTGCGCCTTGAGGGCGATGATCTCGGCATCAAAGGCGGCGATCTGGCCGCGCAGGGCCTCGAAGCTCATGGCGCCGATCACGTCGGCCCACTGCAACAGGCGGCTGGCATCGGCCAGGGCCAGGCAACCGAGGCCGGTCATGCACGGCGTGCCGTTGACCAGGCACAGACCATCCTTGGCCCCCAGTTGCACCGCTTGCAGCCCTTCCTCGGCCAGGGCCTGCTCGGCGCTGACGATGTGCCCGCGATAGCTGACCTGACCGACGCCGAGCAGCGCCACGCCGATATGGGCCATGTGGGTCAGGTAGCCCACCGAACCCTGCGACGGCACCTGCGGGGTGATCCCGCGATTGAGCAGCGCCAGCAGCGCCTGGACCACCTGCCGGTGGATCCCGGACTTGCCGTGGCTGTAGTTGATGATGGCCGCACAGATGATCGCCCGGGTCTGTTCGTCGGCCAGCACCGGGCCAACTCCGCAGGCATGGCTGAGCAGGGTATTGCGTGACAGCTGGCTGAGCTGCTCGCCGGCCAGCAACACATTGCACAAGGCCCCAAGGCCGGTGCTGATGCCATAGGCGCGCTCGCCGCTGTCCACCACTTTGCGCACGATGGCCTGGGCATTGTCGATCCGCGCCCAGGCCTGCTCCGAGAGTTCGAGCTCAGCACCGTGGCGGGCGACGGCGACAACATCCTGCCAACCCAGGGGGGCGTCGGCGATTACGATCTTTTCAGCCTGGAACATCGTTAACCTCGTGGTGAAATCCGGGGGCCTCTTCGCTGGCAAGCCAGCTCCTACGGGCCCGGGGCTTGTGGGCTGTTGAACTACACCGTCGCGGCACGACGCTGGACGAAACGGTCGACGTACTCATCCGCCGGTGAATGCAGGATCTCCCTGGGCGTGCCCACCTGGATCAGGCGGCCGTCCTTGAGGATCGCGATGCGGTTGCCGATGCGCACGGCCTCGTCCAGGTCATGGGTGATGAAGACGATGGTCTTGTGCAGCGTCTTCTGCAGCTCCAGCAACTGGTCCTGCATTTCTGCGCGGATCAGCGGGTCGAGGGCGCTGAAGGCCTCGTCCATGAGAATGATGTCGGTGTCCGCCGCCAGGGCCCGGGCCAGGCCGACCCGCTGGCGCATGCCGCCGGACAGCTGGTGCGGGTACTTGTTCTCGTAGCCCTTGAGGCCCACGGTGTTGATCCAGTGCAAGGCACGCTCGGCACACAGTGCCTTGCTCTCGCCGCGCACCTTGAGGCCGTAGGCAACATTGTCCTGCACGTTGCGGTGGGGCAGCAGGCCGAAGCTCTGGAACACCATGCTGATCTTGTGCCGGCGAAACTGGCGCAGGGCCTCCATGTCGTATTGCAGGATGTCCTCGCCGTCCACCAGGATCGCGCCGCTGGTGGGGTCGATCAGGCGGTTGAAGTGGCGCACCAGGGTCGACTTGCCAGAGCCGGACAGGCCCATGATGACGAAGATCTCGCCGGTGCCGATGCTCAGGGACAGGTCGTTGACCCCGACCACACAGCCGGTCTCGGCCAGCACCTGGTCCTTGCCCTTGCCTTGGCGGATCATCGCCAGGGCATCGGCAGGGCGACTGCCGAAAATCTTGAAGACGTTCCTCACTTCGATCTTGCTGATGGCAGCGCTGCTCATTTGCTCACCTCATGGCGCGGACGACCGTAGGCCTGGGTAATGCGGTCGATCACCACCGCCAGAATCACGATCGCCAGCCCCGCTTCCAGGCCGCGCCCGACGTTGAGGGTCTGGATCCCCACCAGCACATCCTCGCCCAGGCCACGGGCACCGATCATCGAGGCGATCACCACCATCGACAGGGCCATCATCGTGGTCTGGTTGATCCCGGCCATGATGCTCGGCAGGGCCAGGGGCAGTTGCACACCGAACAGCTGCTGCCAGCGATTGGCGCCGAAGGCGTTGATCGCCTCCATCACCTCGCCGTCCACCTGGCGGATCCCCAGGTCGGTGAGGCGGATCAAGGGCGGCGCGGCGTAGATCACCGTAGCGAAGATCGCCGGCACCTTCCCCAGGCCGAACAGCATCAGCACCGGGATCAGGTACACGAAGCTGGGCATGGTCTGCATGATGTCCAAGAGCGGCATCAGCAATGAGCGCAGGCGGTTGCTGCGGGCCGAGAGGATCCCCAGGGGGATGCCGATCAGCACCGAGATCAGGGTGGCCACCAGCATCAGCGCCAGGGTCTGCATCAGCTTGTCCCACAGCCCCACCGCGCCCACCAGGAACAGCAGGCCGACGATCACCGCGGTGGTCAGCAGCTTGCGGGTGGCGTGCCAGGCGATACCGCCGACAATCGCCAGCATCAGCCACCAGGGCGCCATGCGCAGCAGGCCTTCGAGGTTGACGATGGCCCACAGCAGGGTGTCGGAAATGTGCCGGAACACATCGCCATAATGGGTCACCAGGGCGTCGACCCAGCCGTTGACCCAATCGGCGATGGAAAACGTGAAGCTTTCTGGAAACATAGGAAACTCTCGCTCAAAGGAGGTTGCTGTCCGGTTCCCGACGGCCCTTGGAGCCGCCGGAAAAGCCCGGGCTACAGGGCCGCGTCGATTTTCCCGGCGGCCTCTTCACTGACCCATGGGTGCCAGACTTCAGGATGTTCCTTGAGAAAGAGTTTCGCCAGTTTCGGCGACTCGATGCGCTCACGGCTCATGCGCGCCAGATTCTGGTTGAGCAGGTCGATCGGCAGGTTGACCTTTTCCAGTACCGCCACCAGCTCCGGGGCCTCGTCGTGGAAGACTCTGGACAAGCCGACCTTGATGCTCACGCTCTTGTCGACGCCAGGTTTCTCATCGAGCTTGACCAGGTCCACCTGGCCCATCAGGGGGGTCGGCGACCAGTAGTAGAAGAGGATCGGCTCGCCGCGCTTGTAGCTCGACAGTACCGCCGCATCCAGGGCCGGGCCGGTGCCCGGGCGGAAGTTGGTGTAGCTGCTTTCCAGGCCGTAGCTCTTGAGCATCTCGCTGTTGTCCAGCTCGCAGGTCCAGCCCGCCGGGCAGTTGTAGAAACGCCCCTTGCTCGGTTCTTCCGGGTCCTTGAACACGCTGGCGTACTTGCCCAGGTCGGCAATGTTCTTCAGGTCCGGGGCCTTGGCTTCGAGCTTGCGCTTGGCGTCGCCTTCGATCACGTAGCGCGGGACGTACCAGCCTTCGACAGCACCCACCACCGGCGCGCCGACGCCCACCACCTTGCCGGCCTTCTCGGCCTTGTTCCACACCTCGCTGCGGCCCACCCACTCTTCGGCGAAGATCTGGATGTCATTGCTGCCCAGGGCGTTTTCCATGGTGATGGAGTTGCCCGGCAGGCTGTCGGTCTTGCAGCCGTAGCCCTTCTCCAGGACCAGTTGCAGCACGTCGGTCAGCAACATGCCGCTTTCCCAGTTCAGGCCGGCGAACTTCACCGCCTTGCCCGACTCGCACCAGCCCGCGGCCTGAGCGCCGGAAGCGGCCAGCAGGCCCATGGACAGCAACGTGGTCAGCAGGGTCTTATGCATTTTCATTGTGTGACGCTCCTAATCATGAGTTGGCTTACGGCAGTTAAGAGGCATCCAGCCCTGTCCACGTCCAATCAAGACTCATACCGCTGCAGCGCGGGTGGTCCCACTCGTTTTTTGTTCGGTGGGCGCGCCCTGCTCTACTGGCAGGATCAGGTGCTCGGGCACCGCGCCATGCCACTTCTTCGCACAGGCGTAGTACAACGCCGCGGGCACCACCAGGCCGATGATCCAGGAGATGTCGGTATCTCCGAGGCTCGCCACCAGGGGGCCGGTGTAGAAGTGGGTGGAAATGAACGGCATCTGAATCAGCACGCCGAACACATAGATACTGATGCCCATGACATTCCAGCGGCCGTAGCGACCGTCCGGATTGGACAGCGCGGGGATGTCATAGCGCTCCTTGGTAATGCAGTAGAAATCCACCAGGTTGATCGCACTCCAGGGCGTGAAGAACGCCAGCAGGAACAGGATGAAGGCGGAGAAATCCTTGAGGAACGAATCCTTGCCCAACAGTGCCAGGGTGGCGGCAAGCGAGACCATGATGAAGATGTAGAACAGGCGCACACCGCTGCCGATATGCCGGCTGCCGCGAAAGCCGCTGATGATGGTGGCGATCGACATGAAGCTGCCGTAGGCATTCAACGTGGTCACCGTGACCTTGCCGAAGGCCACGGCGAAATACAGCAGGCCGGCGACGATACCGGTACCGCCGAGGCTGACGATGAACGACACCTCGTGGTGGGCGAACTGGGACCCGGCCAGGGCCGCCGCGAAGACCCCGAAGACCATCGCGGCCTGGGCCCCGATCACCGAACCCAGGCCTACGGCCCAGAAGGTTTTCGCCGCCGAGGTGCTGCGCGGCAGGTAGCGCGAGTAGTCCGCCACATAAGGGCCGAAGGCGATCTGCCAGGAGGCCGACAGCGATACCGCCAGCAGGAAGCTGGCCAGGGAAAAATGCTTGTTGCCGAGCAGGGCCGCGATGTCGTTGCCTGCCAGCAGCTTGTAGAACAGGTAGATGAAGGCCACCACGCCAAGCACGCTGGCGATCCGCCCGATGCCGTGGATGACCCGGTAGCCGAAAATGGTGAAGACCATGATCGAGCCGGCGAACAGCAAGATGCCGGCCCAGTCTTCGACGTGCAGCAGTTGCGCCACCGCCTGCCCCGCCAGCAGCGAACCGCTGGCGGAAAAGCCGACGTACATCAGGCACACCAGCACCAGGGGAATCACCGCACCGTACACGCCGAACTGCACGCGGCTGGAGATCATCTGCGGCAGCCCCAGTTGCGGGCCCTGGGCGGCATGCAGGGCCATGACCCCGCCCCCCAGCAACTGACCGACCAGCAAGCCGATCAGCGACCAGAACACATCACCGCCCAGGACCACTGCCAGGGCGCCGGTGACAATGGCGGTGATCTGCAGGTTGGCGCCCAACCACAGGGTGAATTGACTCAAGAGACGACCGTGTCTTTCCGCTTCCGGGATGTAGTCGATCGAACGCCTTTCGATCAACGGTTTGTTGCTTGCACGATCATTCGCTAAAGCCATGGACGTCGAACCTCTAGTGGGCACTGCAGACGATTTCCCCTGTAGGAGCGAGCGGGCTCGCGAGGCGGTGTGCCTGATGCACCGCGGTGCATGCTTGGCCAGCAAGCTGGCTCCTACAGAGAGCGGTGGTTACTTGCCGGTGATCATCGGCAGATTCAGGCCCTGTTCCTTGGCGCAATCGATGGCGATCTGGTAGCCGGCATCGGCGTGACGCATCACCCCGGTGGCCGGGTCGTTGTGCAGCACCCGGGCAATACGCTCGGCCGCTTCATCGGTGCCGTCGCAGACGATCACCATCCCCGAATGCTGGGAGAAGCCCATGCCGACGCCGCCGCCGTGGTGCAGGGAAACCCAGGTCGCGCCACTGGCGGTGTTCAACAGGGCATTGAGCAGCGGCCAGTCGGATACGGCATCGGAACCGTCCTGCATCGATTCGGTTTCACGGTTCGGGCTGGCCACGGAACCGGAGTCCAGGTGGTCGCGACCGATGACGATCGGTGCCGACAGCTCGCCGCTGCGGACCATTTCGTTGAAGGCCAGGCCGAGCTTGGCACGCAGGCCCAGGCCAACCCAGCAGATCCGTGCCGGCAAGCCCTGGAAGCTGATGCGCTCGCGCGCCATGTCCAGCCAGTTGTGCAGGTGGGCGTCGTCGGGGATCAGTTCCTTGACCTTGGCGTCGGTCTTGTAGATGTCCTGCGGATCGCCGGACAGCGCCGCCCAGCGGAACGGGCCGATGCCACGGCAGAACAGCGGACGGATATAGGCCGGGACGAAGCCGGGGAAGTCGAAAGCGTTTTCCACGCCCTCTTCCTGGGCCATCTGGCGGATGTTGTTGCCGTAGTCGAAGGTCGGAACCCCCATTTTCTGGAAGTCCAGCATGGCTTGGACGTGCACGGCCATGGACTGCTTGGCCGCCTTGATCACCGCCGCCGGCTCGGTCTGGGCGCGGTCACGGTACTGCTCCCAGGTCCAGCCCTTGGGCAGGTAGCCGTTCAGCGGGTCGTGGGCGCTGGTCTGGTCGGTGACCATGTCCGGGCGCACGCCGCGGCGTACCAGTTCCGGCAGGATCTCGGCAGCGTTGCCGCACAGGGCAATGGAGATGGCACGGCCTTCGGCGGTGTATTTCTTGATCCGCGCCAGGGCGTCGTCCAGG
>NZ_VYKE01000238.1:0-5153 GCF_032424515.1 Pseudomonas sp. JV245A | reverse complement strand
GCAGATCATCGGCGCCACCCATACCGGCATCAGCAGCGAAGCCTTTATCGACAATGCCCGGCGCTGGCTGGCCGAGGCCCGCCACCCGAAGACCGGGCGGCCGTTCAACCAGATGATCTACCAGCCCATGCTGGAAATGCTCGACTACCTGCGCAGCCAGGATTTCAAGACCTACATCGTCTCCGGCGGCGACACCGCCTTCATGCGCGCCTTCGCCGAAAGCGCCTACGGCATCCCGCCGGAACAGGTGATCGGCAGCAACTTCGTCACCCAGTGGCAGTTCCAGGACGGCCAGCCGTCGATCCTGCGCACCGCCAAGCTGGCCCACAACGACGACGGCCCGGGCAAGCCGGAAAGCATCGACGGGATCATCGGCCGGCGCCCGCTGCTGGCCTTCGGCAACTCCGACGGCGACCTGCAGATGCTGCAGTGGACCGCCGCCGGCAGTGGCAAGCGGTTCATGGCCCTGGTGCACCACACCGACGCAGCGCGCGAGTGGGCCTACGACCGCAAGTCCCAGGTCGGGCGCCTGGACCAGGCCCTGGATCAAGCACAGCAGCACGGCTGGACGCTGGTGGACATGGCCGCCGAATGGCGGCGGATCTACCCCTTCGAGCCCCTGGCACCCGAGCAAGCGCAATGACCACAGGAGAAGCAACAACAGACGCAAGGCAGGACAGCACTCAACGTGGCTCGCCCCAGGCGAGCGAACCCGAAAAAGGAGCAAGTCAGATGACTCGCATACGCAAGTGGCTACCCAAGGCCGCCCTGGTGGCGACCGCGGTGATGGCGTTCTCGGCAACTGCCGGGGCGGCAGAGAAACCCAATATCCTGGTGATCTTCGGCGACGATATCGGCCAGACCAATATCAGCGCCTATTCCATGGGCGTGGTCGGCTACAAGACACCGAACATCGACCGCATCGCCAAGGAAGGCATGCTGTTCACCGACTACTACGCGGAGAACAGCTGCACCGCCGGGCGCTCTTCCTTTATTACCGGGCAGACGCCGCTGCGCACCGGGCTGTCCAAGGTGGGCATCCCCGGGGCCCCGGTGGGCCTGCAAAAACGCGACATCACCATCGCCCAGGCGCTGAAGTCCCAGGGCTACGCCACCGGCCAGTTCGGCAAGAACCACCTGGGCGACCGGGATGAGTACCTGCCCACCGCCCACGGTTTCGACGAGTTCTTCGGCAACCTCTACCACCTCAACGCCGAAGAGGAGCCCGAGCGCCCCTACTGGCCCAAGGACGACCCGGACTTCGTCAAGGCCAACTCGCCACGCGGGGTGATCCACAGTTTTGCCGACGGCAAGATCGAGGACACCGGCGCCCTGACCAAGAAACGCATGGAGACCATCGACGACGAAACCACCGCCGCCGCCCAGGCCTTCATCGAGAAGCAGGCCAAGGCCGACAAGCCGTTCTTCGTCTGGATGAACACCACGCGCATGCACGTGTTCACCCATGTGCGCGAGTCCATGGCGGGCCAGAGCGGCATGCCCGGCAACGAATACGCCGACGGCATGGTCGAGCACGACAACGATGTGGGCAAACTGCTCAAGACCCTCGACGACCTGAAGATTGCCGACAACACCATCGTCGTCTACACCACCGACAACGGGCCCAACCAGTTCTCCTGGCCGGATGCAGCGACCACGCCATTTCGCAACGAGAAGAACTCCAACTGGGAAGGCGCCTACCGGGTGCCGGCGATGGTTCGCTGGCCGGGCAAGGTCAAGGCCGGGGAAGTCTCCAACGAGATGTTCTCGGGGCTCGACTGGTTCCCCACCCTGCTGGCGGCGGCCGGCGACAGCGGGGTCAAGGACAAGCTGCTCAAGGGCTGGGCCCCCACCACTGGTGGCGCCAGCTTCAAGGTGCACCTGGACGGCTTCAACCAGTTGCCCTACCTGACCGGCCAGCAGCCCAAGGGGGAACGCCACGAGTTCTACTACTTCAACGATGACGGGGTGCTGGTGTCGATGCGCTTCGACAACTGGAAAGTGGTGTTCTGCGAGCAGCGCCAGCCCGGCGGGTTCAGGGTCTGGAGCGAGCCGTTCGTATGCCTGCGGGTGCCGAAGATCCTCAACTTGCGGATGGACCCCTACGAGCGGGCGGACGTGGTGTCCGACCAGTTCTATGACTGGAACACCAAGAACGTCTACCTGGCCGGAGTGGCGGTGACCAAGTCGGCGAAGTTCCTCGAGACCTTCATCGAATACCCACCGAGCCAGAAACCGGCGAGCTTCAGCATCGACCAGATCCGCGCCGCGGTGGATGCCAAGATCGCCGAGAAAATGAAGGCTCAACCGGCCCAATGACCCGACGCCGCCCGGCCCACCGGGCGGCCTCTCCCCCCACACAGCAGGCGTCGGCTTGCCGACGAAGACGTCCGCCAGTCTTGTACTACGCTTGAGTCCGCATTCGCCGGGACTCCGGCACCTGCCCATCCGTAGGGCATTTCGATTTCTGCATAAGGCCATGGAACATGAGTTCTCCCCTCTCGCGGCCACACCTTGCCAGCCACAGCCTCGATACCCGCGCGCAGTGGTTTCCGGCACTGCTGTTATTTGTCTCCGGCGCTGCGGCGCTGATCTTCCAGGTGCTGTGGATCAAGCAACTGTCCCTGGTGGTGGGGGTCGAGGTCTATGCCATCACCACTGGTGTCAGCGCCTTCTTCGCCGGGCTGGCCCTTGGCGGCTGGCTGTTCGGCCGCCTGGCCGACCGGGTGGCCAATCCCTGGCGCCTGTACGCGCTGCTGGAATTGCTGGTGGCGCTGACGGCCGTGGGCGCGACCCTGGCCCTGGCCGGCGCCGCCGCACCCTTCGCTGAACTGGCCCTGCACCTGGGCCTGCTGGCCTGGGGCCTGCCACTGCTGCTGGTGGGCGCCCCGGCGGTGCTGATGGGCGGCACCCTGCCGGTGCTGGTGCGAGCCCTGGCGGCCGACCCGGGGCAACTGGGCCGCGCCGGTGGCAGGCTGTACGCAGCCAACACCGCCGGGGCAATTGCCGGCACCCTGCTCAGCGCCTTTGTGCTGATTGCCACCCTCGGCGTGCGCGGCAGCGCCCTGGCCGCCGCGCTGCTGAACCTGCTGGCGGCCCTCGGTGCCCTGGCCCTGCAACAACAGCAGGCCCTGCCCGCCAGCGCGCCGGCAAAGCAGGCCCGCAACCCGCGGCCGGCACGCCTGGCCCTGCTGCTGTACAGCCTCGCCGGCGGCGTGGCCCTGGGCTACGAGGTGGTCTGGTCGCAGTCCATCGTGCCGTTCATGAGCACCCGCACCTACGCCTTTGCCGTAGTCCTGGCCACCTACCTGGGCGGGCTGTTCCTGGGCAGTAGCCTGATGGCCCCGCGGGCCGACCGGGTACGTGACCCCTGGGGCCTGTTCGGCCTGCTGATTGCCGGTGCCGGGCTGCTGGCCCTGCTGGAAATGGCGCTGCTGGGGCGCTGGCTGATCCTCGCCCAGACCCAGGTCGAAGCCCTCATCCTCAGCCTGGGGGGCAGCCCGCTGCTGGGCATGAGCGGGCGCTTTGCCGTGGCCGCGCTGTGCATCGTGTTCGTGCCCACCCTGCTGCTGGGGGCGGCCTTCCCCCTGGCCCTGCGCCTGTGCTGTGACGGCCGCGCAGTGGGCCGCGACGTTGGCGCCGTGCTGGCCTGCAACACCCTGGGCGGGATCATTGGCGTGGCCCTGTGCGGCTTCGTGCTGATCCCCTGGCTGGGGCTGGTGCGCACCCTGGGGCTGCTGGCGCTGATCGCAGCGCTGGTGGGCCTGCTTGCCGTGCGCCAGGGCCCCGGGGTGAACAAGGGCCGGCGCCAGGGGGTGGTTGCCCTGGGGCTGCTGTCCCTGGCCGTGGCCCTGCTGACCCCGCCCCAGCGCCTGGCGCAACTCCTGCCCGGGGCCCGCCACGCCGAACTGAGTTTCTACCAGGAAGGCCGCGGCGCCACGGTGGCGGTGGTGACCCAGGGCCAGCCCGAGCGGCGCTTCCATCGCCTGTATATCCAGGGCGTGTCGAACACCGGCGATGCCATGCCGTCACTGCGCTACATGCGCATCCAGGCCCTGCTGCCGCTGCTGATCCACAACGGCGAGCCGCGCTCGGCGCTGGTGATCGGCTTCGGCACCGGGATCACCGCCGGGGCCCTGCTGCGCTACCCGGGGCTGGAACAGCGGGTGGTGGCGGAATTGCTACCGGCGGTACTGGACGCCGCACCGCTGTTCCAGGGCAACTTCAATGCCGCCAGCGACCCGGGCATTCAGATCCGCCTGCAGGACGGGCGCCAGGAACTGCTGCGCAGCCCGCAGAACTATGACCTGATCACCCTGGAACCGCCGCCGCCCTCCGCTGCCGGGGTGGTCAACCTGTACTCCCGGGACTTCTACCAACTGGCCGCGCGGCGCCTCAACACCCAGGGCCTGGTGGCCCAGTGGCTGCCCCTGCCGACCCAGAACACCGAAGACTCCCGCGCCCTGGTGCAGAGCTTCCTCGAGGTCTTCCCCTACGCCACCCTGTGGACCAGCGAGTTCCACGAGATGCTGCTGGTGGGTTCCCCGGACCCCATCGAGCTGGACGCGGCCAGGATCGAGCGGCGCTTTGCCCAGGACAGCGTGCGCAGCGCCCTGGGGGAAGTCGGGGTCAATTCCGCCCAGGCGCTGCTGGCCACCTGGGTCAGCGACCGCGACGGCCTGCAGCGCTTTGCCGGCGATGCCCCGGCGGTCACCGATGACCGGCCGCGCATCGAGTACGCACCCTGGGTGCGGCCACGGGAGATCAACCGGGTTCTGCCGGAGCTGCTGAACCTGCGCCATCCACCGGTGCTGGTGAATGTCAGCCCCGAGTTTCGCCAGCGCATGAACCAGGAAAGCCGCAACCTGATGCAGTTCTACCGCGCAAGCCTGCACGCCTATGAGGGCGACCGCGAAGCCTGGGCCCGGGAGATCCGCGAACTGCTCCAGGTCGATGGCGGCAACCCCTACTACCGCTGGTTCGTCGGCCAGTGAGCTGAAGCGCCCATCCCGGGCCGTTGCATGCGGCCTGGGACTTTTTTTCAGGAAACCGGTAGGGTGCGCAGTTTCAGCGCGCCACTGCCCGGGCGCGGCGGTCTTTCATGGAGTCGTACCGCCCAATGAGTTGCTGGACCCTGCTCGGCCTGCCGGCCA
>NZ_VYKE01000237.1:0-5181 GCF_032424515.1 Pseudomonas sp. JV245A | reverse complement strand
CACCGCGCCGCTGCCGGCGAACAGGTCGATGACCTTGGCCCCGGCCACATAGGGCGCCAACCAGTTGAACAGGGTTTCGCGCACCCGGTCCGGGGTCGGCCGTAGCCCCGGCAGGTCGGGGAAGCTCAGCTTGCGGCTGCGCCATTCGCCGCCAATGATGCGCAACTGGCCCACGCCATTGTGCTGGTTGTGGACGGGTTTCTTGCTGGGACGGGCTGGACGGGCCATTAATGCTCCGGAACCCCGAGCGGCTGCTCGGCGGGTTTGTCAGTGGGGGGCGGCAACGGCTTTTGCGCGACGGTGGGGCCGGCGCTGACGATGACCATCTTGTCGACATTCAGGTGCTTGTTCATGGCGGCCTTGACCTGCTCCACCGTCAGCTCCTGGGATTGACGCATGAAGTCTTCCAGGTAGCTCAACGGCAGGTTGTAGAAACCCATGGCGCCCAGCTGGCCGACGATATCGGCGTTGCTGGCGGTGGACAGCGGGAAGCTGCCAGCCAGTTCACGCTTGGCGTCGTCCAGTTCTTTCTGGGTCGGGCCGTTCTTCAGGTACTCGGCGAACACGTCCTGCACCAGCTTCAGGGTGCCTTCGCTCATTTCCGCGCGGGTCTGCAGGTTGATCATGAACGGGCCGCGGGCCTGCATCGGGGTGAAACCCGAGTAGACGCCGTAGGTCAGGCCGCGCTTCTCGCGCACTTCGCTCATCAGCCGGGTGCCGAAGCCGCCGCCGCCGAGAATCTGGTTGCCCAGGGAGACAGCGGCGTAGTCCGGGTCGTCACGGTCGATGCCCAGTTGCGCCAGCATCAGGCTGGTCTGGCTCGACGGGAACTCGATATGGCCGATGCTGGCCTTGGGTTCGGCAGGTTGCTCGATCTTCGCCAGCGCCGGGCCTTTTGGCAGGGCGGCGGAGACCTGTGCGGCAATCGCCTCGGCATCGCTGCGGGACAGGTCGCCGACCAGGGCGATCACCACGTTGCCTGCGGCATAGGCCTTGGCGTGGAAAGCCTTGAGCTGGGCCAGGGTGATCGGCGGGATGCTCTTGGCATCGCCGTCGCTGGCATGGGCGTAAGGATGGGTGCCATACAGGCGCTTCATCAGCTCCAGGCTGGCCAGCTTGCCGGGGTTCTGCTTCTGGTATTCGAAGCCGGCGAGCATCTGGTTCTTGATCCGCGCCAGGGAGTCGGCGGGGAAGGTCGGCTTGCCCACCACTTCGGCGAACAGCTTCAGCGCCGGTTCGCGCTTATCCACAGCGCTCAGGCTGCGCAGCGAGGCCACGGCCATGTCCTTGTAGGCGCCGTTGCCGAAATCCGCACCCAGGCCTTCGAAGCCCTGGGCGATGGCGCCTACATCCTTGCCGGCCACGCCTTCGTTGAGCATGGCGTTGGTCAGCAGGGCCACGCCCGGCGCGTTGCCGTCCTGGCTGCTGCCGGCGGCGAAGATCAGGCGCAGGTCGAACATCGGCAGCTCGCGGGCTTCGACGAACAGTACCTTGGCGCCTTCGGCGGTGTTCCAGGTCTGCACGTCCAGGTTGCGATGGCTGGGGGCCTTGCCATCCAGCTCGGCCAGGGATTGGAGCTTCTGGCTGGTCTTGGCGTTGTCCAGGGCCTGGCTGGCATTGGATTCGCCGGAACGCGACAGGTACAGGCCGCCGGCGGTGAGCAGGGCCACCAGGGCCAGGCCCAGCAGGACCGGCGAGGCATTCTTGCGCTTACTCATGAGCGGACTCCTCAGGCAGTACATGGGCCACGCTCATACGTTCCCGGGTGAAATAGGTGCGGGCGGCCTTCTGGATGTCTTCCGGGGTCACGCTTTGCAGTTCCGCAAGCTCGGTGTCCATCAGCTTCCACGACAGGCCGACGGTTTCCAGCTGGCCGATGGCGGTGGCCTGGCTGGTGATGGAATCACGTTCGTAGACCAGCCCGGCGATCACCTGGGCTCGCACCCGCTCCAGTTCCTCGGCGGATGGCGGGGTGGTCTTCAACTGGTCCAGCAGGCGCCACAGCCCGGCTTCGGCCTGGGCGATGGTTTTCTTCTTCTGGCTGTTGGGGGTGGCCGAAAGCATGAACAGGCTGTCGCCCCGGGTGTAGGCGTCGTAGCTGGTGGAGCCGCCGGACAGCAGCTCTTCGCCGCGCTCCAGCTGGGTCGGGATGCGGGCGCTGTAGCCGCCGTCCAGCAGGGCCGCGGCCAGGCGCAGGGCGTTCACCGCGCGTTTGTCCTCGGAGGTGGCGATGCTCGGCACGTTGAAGGCCAGCATCAGGCTCGGCAGTTGGGTCTTGACGTGCAAGGTGATCAGGCGCTCGCCGGGCTCGGCCAGCTCCATGGGGATCTTCGCCGGTGGCACGTCACGCTTGGGGATCGCGCCGAAGTAGCGTTGGGCCAGGGTTTTCACCTCGTCCGGGGTGACGTCGCCGACTACCACCAGGGTGGCATTGTTCGGCACGTACCAGGCCTGGTACCAGTGGCGCAGTTCCTCGACCTTCATCCGGTTCAGGTCGGCCATCCAGCCGATGGTCGGCGTGTGGTAGCCGCTGGCCGGGTAGGCCATGGCCTTGAAGCGCTCGTAGGCCTTGGACATCGGCTTGTCGTCGGTGCGCAGGCGGCGCTCTTCCTTGATGACCTCGATTTCGCGGCTGAACTCGTCGGCCGGCAGGCGCAGGCTGGCCATGCGGTCGGCTTCCAGCTCCAGGGCCACGCCCAGGCGGTCGCGGGCCAGGACCTGGTAATAGGCCGTGAAGTCGTCGCTGGTGAAGGCGTTCTCTTCGGCGCCCAGGTCCCGCAGGATCAGGGAGGCCTCGCCGGGGCCGACTTTCTCGCTGCCCTTGAACATCATGTGTTCCAGGGCGTGGGACAAACCGGTCTGGCCCGGGGTTTCGTAGCTGGAGCCGACCTTGTACCAGACTTGGGACACCACCACCGGCGCGCGATGATCTTCGCGGACCACGACCTTGAGGCCGTTGTCGAGGGTGAATTCATGGGTGGGTTGAGGGTCGGCAGCCAGGGCTGCAAGGGGCAGACAAACTGTGCTGAGCAGCAGGCCTGCGGCGCGGCGGGCTAGAGCATTCATTCGTTTTTAAACCTGTTGGGCTGCCCGCTTGGTCTTAGCCTGTGCGGGCGAGGAGGTGCTAGGATACTGATCCGTTTTACTGGCGGCCACGCCTATCAGGTCTTCGCGGATCAGCATGTACTTGAGCAGGTTGTATGAGTTACCGGCAAGAAGCCCTGATTTACCAGCTAGACTTCGACTTTTCGCCGATTTTGCCGTTCCAGTCCTTTAGTAAAATCGCTCCTTGAAGTGCTTTTGGGCATTTCGACAACATGTTGCGCGTGAACAAGCTGGATGAAACACAGTCTGTTCTGCATCGAATATTTATTTACCGAGGCGCCCAGTGGCGCATCGCTACCTTGAGATAGCCGTCTCCATGTTTGGTTCCAACGACGACAAAAAGACCCCAGCCGCGGCTGGCGAGAAGAAAGGCCTGTTCGGATGGCTGCGCAAAAAGCCGCAGGAACCCGTCGTCGAACAGCCGCAAGTGCCTGCCGAGCCGGCACCGACCCCGGTCATCGAACCTGCCGCCAGCGTAGCCCCGGCCGAGCCGGTGGTGCTGCCAATGGCCGAGCCGGTGCTGCAACCGCACATCGCGCCTGAACCGGCGGCCCCCGCGGCGCCCGACCTGCCGCTGGCGCCAAGCGCCGAGCACAAGCCCTGGTTGACCCTGCCGGTGGCGGAAGAACCCGTGGCCCTGGTGGAAGACGCCCAGGCCGAGCATGTGGCTCCGCCGATTCCGGCTGTTGCCGTGCACCCTGAGCCGGTGGTCGAAGCCCCGGTGGTTACCCCGGCCCCCGTGGTCGAGGTGCAAGCCCCGGTTGCCCCGGTATTCGTCGCCCCTGAACCTGTTGCTCCTGCTCCTGCTCCTGCTCCTGCTCCTGCTCCTGCTCCTGTAGCCGAGCCGGTTGTGGCGGCGGCAGAGCCCGAGCCTGTGACCGAGCCCGCCCGTCCCGCCGAAGAGAGCAAGATCGGCTTCTTCGCTCGCCTCAAGCAGGGCCTGTCCAAGACCAGCGCCAGCATTGGCGAAGGCATGGCCAGCCTGTTCCTGGGCAAGAAGGCCATCGATGACGAATTGCTGGAAGACCTGGAAACCCGCCTGCTGACCGCAGACGTCGGGGTCGAGGCGACTTCGGTGATCATCCAGAACCTGACCCAGAAGGTGGCACGCAAGCAGCTCACCGACTCCGATGCGCTGTATGCCTCGCTGCAGGCCGAACTCACCAGCATGCTCAAGCCAGTGGAACAACCACTGCAGATCGTCGCCCAGAACAAGCCGTTCGTGATCCTGGTGGTGGGCGTCAACGGCGCCGGCAAGACCACCACCATCGGCAAGCTGGCGAAGAAGCTGCAGTTGGAAGGCAAGAAAGTCATGCTGGCCGCCGGCGACACTTTCCGCGCCGCGGCAGTGGAGCAGCTGCAAGTCTGGGGCGAGCGCAACAAGATCCCGGTCATCGCCCAGCACACCGGTGCCGATTCGGCCTCGGTGATCTTCGATGCGGTGCAAGCGGCCAAGGCCCGTGGCATTGACGTGCTGATCGCCGACACGGCGGGGCGCCTGCACACCAAAGACAACCTGATGGAAGAGCTGAAGAAAGTCCGTCGGGTCATCGGCAAGCTCGATGCCGACGCGCCCCACGAGGTGCTGCTGGTGCTGGACGCCGGTACCGGCCAGAACGCCATCAACCAGGCCAAGCAGTTCAACCAGACGGTGCAGTTGTCCGGCCTGGCCCTGACCAAGCTCGACGGTACCGCCAAGGGTGGAGTGATCTTCGCCCTGGCCAAGCAGTTCGGCCTGCCGATCCGTTATATCGGCGTCGGTGAAGGCATCGACGACTTGCGTACCTTTGAAGCCGAACCCTTTGTCCAGGCACTGTTTGCCGAGCGGGAGCGTTCATGATTCGTTTCGAACAGGTCGGTAAGCGCTACCCCAACGGTCACGTTGGCCTGCATGAGCTGAGCTTTCGCGTGCGTCGCGGCGAATTCCTGTTTGTCACCGGCCATTCCGGCGCCGGTAAGAGCACCTTGCTGCGCCTGCTGCTGGCCATGGAGCGTCCCACCACCGGCAAGCTGCTGCTGGCCGGGCAGGACCTGGGGCAGATCAGCAATGCGCAGATCCCGTTCCTGCGGCGGCAG
>NZ_VYKE01000236.1:0-5229 GCF_032424515.1 Pseudomonas sp. JV245A | reverse complement strand
TGTGTTCGGGCAGCCATTGCCCCAGCCACTGGCGCAGGGCCTGGGGTTCGGGCAGCGGCTCCCGGGCCAGCAGCACCGCCGCCAGCTGCGCTTCGCTGCCGGGCAGCACCAGGCTCAACGCGCGGTCGATGGCCGGGTGGCGCTCCAGGGCCACATCGATTTCTGCCAGCTCGATGCGAAAGCCGCGGACCTTGACCTGATGGTCCAGGCGCCCGAGAAACTCCAGGCTGGCGTCGGCCCAGTAGCGGCCCTGGTCGCCGGTGCGATACCAGCGCCGGCCCTCGTGCTCGACAAAGCGCTGGGCGCTGAGGGTCGGCAGGCCGCGATAGCCGGCGGCCACCCCGGCACCGCCGATCCACAGCTCGCCGGGCACCCAGTCCGGGCAGTCCCGGCCCTGGCTGTCCACCACCCGGAAGCACTGGTTGTCCAGGGGCCGCCCGTAGGGGATCGAACGCCAGTGCCCGGGCACCTGCGCCACGTCCTGGTAGTTGGACCAGATCGCCGCCTCGGTGGCGCCGCCCAGGGCCACGAACGGCACGCGGTGGCCCGCCGCCCGCTCCAGGCGCCGTGGCAGGTCGAGGCCGACCCAGTCACCGGAGACCATAGCCAGGCGCAAGGCTCCCAGGCCGCCGTCGTCGCGCACTTGCAGGGTCAGCATGTCCAGCAGCGCCGGCACCGAGTTCCACACACTCACCCGCTGCTCGCGGATCAGCCGCAGCCATTCCCGGGGCTCCTTGCGCAGCCCGTCCGCCGGCAGTACCAGGGCGCCGCCGACACTCAGCAGGCCGAACAGGTCGTACACCGACAGGTCGAAATCCAGGGCCGAGACCCCCAGCACCCGATCCTCGGCGCTCACCTGGTAGCGCCGGTTGATCGCGGTGACGGTGTTCATCGCCGCCCGATGGGACAGTTCCACGCCCTTGGGTTCGCCGGTGGTGCCCGAGGTGAAGATCACGTAGGCCAGGGCATCCGCCGCCATCTCCAGGGGTTGCCCCAGCGCTGGTGCGACCAGCGCCTGGGCCAGGGTCACCACCCGCAGTTCGGCGAGCCAGATACCGCCCTCGCGGTGGGCCTGATCGGTGATCACCACCCGCGCCCCGGCGCGCTGGTAGATCATGTCGCGGCGCGCCGGCGGCTGCTCGATGCCCACCGGCACATAGACCGCCCCGGCGGCAAGGGTCCCCAGCACCGCGACCACCTGGTCGCGGCCCTTGGGCAAGGTGATCGCCACCGCGTCACCCGGCTGCACGCCCCACTCGCCCAAGGCCCCGGCCAGTTGCAGGGCCTGCCGGGCGAGCTCGGCGTAGCTCAGGCTGCCCTGCTCGCAGATCAGCGCCACGGCCTCGGGGTTCAGGCGCGCCTGCTGGAAAAAGCCCTGGTGCAACAGCTGAGCCGGGGTCGCGTGTGCGGTGGCATTGACCTGCTGGCGGCGCTGCTGTTGCGCCGCCGGCAGCGGCAAGGGCGCCACCTGCTGCCAGTCGTTGGCGCACAGCCACAACAGCAAGGCGCGGTAGGCGTCGAACATCTCGTCCAGCAGGCCTTCGGGGAACAGCGCGTCCACCGCGTCCCAGTTCAGCAGCAGGCCGTCGGCCAGCGGGTAGCTCTGGTGGTCGAGCCAGACCTGGGGCGTCTGCGACAGCGCCCAGCCCGGTTCGCCCAGTTGCTCGCGGCAGGTGGCGTCGACAAAGGCCGGGCCCAGGTTGCAGGCGAACACCACCGGCGCGCCCTGGCCACCGCCCTGGCGCAGCCGCGCCCGCTCGCGCAGCACCTCGACCCCGGGCCAGGCGCTGTGGGCGATGTCGCGGTGCAATTGAGCCTGCAACGCCAGGGCCTGCTGGCTGAAGGGCGCGGGCTGGCGCTGGTCGACTTCCAGCAGCACCAGGTTGGAAAAGTCCGCCAGCAGATGAGGCACGCACGGGTGCAGTTCCTGGCGATTGAACAGCGGCACGTTGAGCAGGAAATGCTGGCTGGCGCTCCAGCGCCCCAGCACCTGGCCATAGGCGCAGGCCAGCACGCTGGCCAGGGTCAGCCCGTGCTGCCGGGCGCGCTGCTCCAGGGCCTGCAACTGGCCCTGGTCCAGACGCATGGCCAGGCGGCGAAAACGCGCAGTGCCGGCGTTCTGCGGCTCCTGGGCCAGGGGCAGTTGCGGGCCGTCCGGCAGCTCTTCCAGGCGCTCCAGCCAATAGTCCCGGGCCGCCGCCAGCAGTGGCGCGCGCGCCGCCTGTTCGGCCCGCAGGTAGTCGGCGAAGTTCCAGTCCAGGGCCGGCAGGCTGTGCTCCTGGCCGGCATGGATCAGCGCCAGGTCGCGCAGCAGGATGCCAATGCTGAGCACGTCAGCCACCAGCAGGTCGATGTTCAGGTGCAGGCGGCTGCGACCTTCGGGCAGCAGGCTCAACTGCACATCGAACACCTGCCCGCGGCTGACCTCCAGGCTCCGGTGCGAGAGGTTTTCGCGGATCTGTTCCAGGGCCTCGGCAGCCCCGACGCAGGAAGCCTGGCGCAGGTCGTGGACGGTCAGCCCGGGCCAGGGGCTCTGGGGCAGGATGCGCTGGCAGGTGTCGCTGATAAAGCACGCCCGCAGCATCGGATGGCGCTGGCACAGGCGGCGCAGGGCCTGCTCCAGGCGCTGGGGCTCCAGGCCATGGCCGTCCAGTTCCTGGTACAGGTGGCAGCCGACGCCGCCCAGGGGCATGCCCGGATCGCGGCCGAACCAGTAGGCCTGTTGCAGTGGGGTCAGGGAGAAATCGCTGTTGGCAGGAGCGCTGGCCACAGCCTGCAGGCGCGGCGCCGCGAGGCCACGGCGAGCCTCAATCAGCGCCCACCAGGCGTCCAGGGTCGGTTGCTGGATCAGTTCGGCGAAGCTCAGGGCCACGCCTTCGGCGGCCAGCAGCGCCGGCAGGCGCATGATGCTCACCGAGTCGAGCCCCTGCTCGATCAGGGAGGCCTGGGGTTCAAGATCCTCGGCGCTGTAGCCGAGCAGCCGGGCAATGCCTTCGCAGAGTCCTTGGGGTGAATGACTCAGGCCGGCGTGCGCTGGATGAGCGCGTGCCAGTGCTGGGTTATCGGTCATGGTGGACGTTCCTTTGGGGTACGGAAGGGGGTTGGCGCAGGCGCCAGCGATTGATCGCCTCGCGCTCGTGGAACAGCTCGCGATAACGGCCCGGGGCCGCCATCAGTTGGGCGTGGGTACCGCGCTGGGCCAGGTGGCCCTGCTCCAGCAGGAGGATCTGTCCGGCGCTGGGGGCCAGGGTCGGTTTGTGAGTCACCAGCAGCACCGTGTGCTTGCGCGCCAGTTGCAGCAGGCAACGGTTGACCCGGGCCTCGCTGATGGCATCGAGGGCCGCGGTGGGTTCGTCCAGCAGGATCAGGCTGGCGTCCTTGAGCAGCACCCGGGCCAGGGCCAGGCACTGGCGCTCGCCCCCGGAGAGGCTGACGCCGCCCTCGCCGACCCGGGTCTGCCAGCCCTGGGGCAGGCGCTGGGCCACAAGGTCCAGGCCGGTGGCGCGGGCGGCGTCCATCAGTTGGCTGTCGCTGGCCTCGGGGCCGCCCAGGCGCAGGTTGTCCAGCAGGCTCGCAGCCAGCGGCGGACAGTCCTGGAACATCAGGGCGATGGAACGATCGCGCTGCGCGGCGGACAGTTGGCGCAGGTCGACACCACCCAACAAAATGGCGCCGCTATCGACATCGCTGAACCGCGCCAGCAGGCGCAGCAGGCTCGACTTGCCGGAGCCGGAGGCGCCCACCAGCAGGTTCAGCGAGGCCGGCGCCAGCTCGAAGCTGATGCCCTGCAGGATCACCTGCTCCTGGCGCACCAGCCCCAGGTCGCGCACCTGCACCTGATGCCCCCGGGGTTCCTCGGGCTGGCTCGGCTCCGGCAGCGCCGGCAGGCGCAACAAGTGGCGCAAACGGTTCAGGCCATGGCGGGTCTGGCGCAAGGTCGTGCCGAGGTTGACCAGGGTGCCCATGGGCTCCACCAGGCAGGTGGCGAGCACCGCCAGCGCCAGGTACTGGGCCACTCCCAGGCTGCCACCGAGCACTGCATACAGGCCGCACAGCAGCATCGCGGTGTAGCCGGCCTGGAGCACCACCGCCAGCCCCAGGGCCGCCGGAAAGGTCCGCCAGTGGGCCCGACGCTGGGCCCTGCGCTGTTGCTGCAAGGCCTCGGTGAGCAGGCTGAAGCCTTCGCCGGTGCGGCCACTGGCACGCAGCAGCGGCTGCTGGCGCAGGAACTCCAGGACCCGCGCCGCCGCCTCGTTGGCCGCCGCCTCACTGCGGCTTTCGGCCTGGCCGCCCCAGCGTACGCCCCAGTGGTAGAACACCAGCAGCAGGGGCACGCTGGCCAAGGCCGCCAGGGCCATGGTGCGGTCATAGAAGAACAGCGCCACAAGCAGCGCCAGGGGCGTCAGCAAGGCGTTGGCCATGGGCTGCAACAGGTGCGCCGGGGTGCTCATGATCTGCAGTACGGTGTGGGTCACCAGCCGATTGAGCTCGGCGCTGCGGCGCTCGACGAACCACTCCAGGGGCAGGCGCACCAGTTGTTCGCCGATGCGCAGGTTCAACGACTGGGCCGCCGCGGCGCCCGCGCGGTAGCCCGCCAGTTGCGCATGCCGGCGCACCCCCAGGCACAGCAGCGCGAAACCGGCAAAGGCCCCGGCCCATCGCCACGGCGCCTGCCCGGCAGCGGCATCGAACAGGCTGGCAAAGGCCATGGGCAACAGGGCCAGCGCCGCGCCCTGGGCCAGGGCACTGGTGGCCATGGCCAGCAAGGCCCGGCGCAGCAGGCTGGCTTCGGCCGGCTGCAAACTGCGTAACAGTGCGCCAATCATGCCTGCTCCCCCGCCGTTTCCACGGCGCAGAACTGCTGCGCCGCCCACAGCCCGGCATACACCCCCTGCTGCTCCAGCAGGGCCGGGTGCCGGCCGCATTCCACCAGTTGCCCGGCCTGCAGCACGGCAATCTGGTCGGCATCCTGGATACTGCTCAGGCGATGGGCGATCACCAGCACCGTGCGCCCCGCCGCCAGCCGCGACAACGCCTGCTGGATCGCCGCTTCGGACTCCGGGTCGCTGGCGGCGGTGGCTTCGTCCAGCACCAGGATCGGTGCCTGGCTGAGCATCGCCCGGGCAATGCCCAGGCGCTGCACTTCACCACCGGAGAGCTGCACGCCACTGCCCAGCTGGGTGTGATAACCCTGGGGCAAGGCGGTGATACGACTGTGGATCTGCGCCG
>NZ_VYKE01000235.1:0-5316 GCF_032424515.1 Pseudomonas sp. JV245A | reverse complement strand
CCCAAACCATCAAGACGAAACCACCAGCAGCCACACCCACAGCAACGGATATACACCCCACCCCCTCACCACAAAAAGCCCCCAACATCCCCCACCACTACCGGAAAACACCTTCAGCCAACCACTCAGGAAAGTCCCGCATACCATGCAAAACCCGCCATACGTCGATGTGGTCATCGCGTTCAACGTAGAACACCAGATAGGGGTAACGCTTCAGCGGCCAACAAAGCCCCCCGGCAGATCCAGCTCGTGGGCGTAGCGAGACATACCCGAGGCCGGATGGCGGCCGATATGAAGATAAGCCTTTTCCAAAGCATCGATAAAATCGAGCGCAGCCTGCTCGGCCTGTTGGTCAAGCTAGTCGCTGATAGCGCCTCCCACGTCCTGGCTGGCAAGGGCACGTGGCATGACCGGCTTGGTTTTCATCCTCGCGCCTTGTGAACCCTGGCACGCAGGGATTCGAAATAGTCACCCTGCACAGCAGTGCCCGGCGCCGATTGAGCACCGGCCAACAACAGGCCACGCAGATGTTGCCGATCCTGATCCTTGCGAATCAGCTCACGCACATATTCACTGCTGGTGCTGTAGCCGCGCTGGCTGACTTGATCATCGACAAAGGACTTGAGAGCGTCCGGCAGGGAGATGTTCATGGTGCTCATGGCTTTGTCCGCTTTTGACAAAATTTGCCAAACCATACCCCCTCACCCCGCCACCCGCACCACCCCCATATCAATCCCCAAATGCACCAACTCCGCATGGGAGCTGACCTGCAGCTTGCTCTTGAGCAAGGTCAAATGGTTGGACACGGTCTTGGCGCTGATGCACAACTGCTCGGCAATCACCCGCGCCGGGGTGCCCTTGGCCAGCATCACGAAGATCTCCAGCTCGCGCTGGGTCATGCTCTGCAAGCGCGGGTCGCTGCTGTTCTGCGCCGGGGTACAGGCCAGTTGCGTGGCCAGGGGCTGTTCGATGTAGGCATGCCCGGCCAGCACGCAGTGCACCGCTTCGATCAGCACCTGGGGCGCGGAGTTCTTGGTCAGGTAGCCCGAGGCGCCGGCCTCCAGGGCCTGGCGCACCAGGGGCAGTTCGTCGTGCATGCTGAAGAACAGCACCCGCAGCTGCGGCAGGCGCTGGCGCAGGCGGCGGGTGGTCTCCAGGCCGCTGATGCCCGGCAGGCCGAAATCCATGATCACCAGGTTTGGCACTTCTTCGACCACTCGGGTCAGGGCCTCTTCGCCGCTGGCCGCTTCACGCACCTGCATCGCCGGCAACACCGCGCGCAGCAGGCTGGCGTAACCCTGGCGGACCACGGCGTGGTCATCCACCAACAAGATGTTCATCAGGCCTCCATGGGCATGTTCAGGGGCATGTTCAAGGCCAGTGCCCAACCGGCGCCGGGACGGCTGAGGATGTGCAGTTCGCCGCCCAGGCTGCGGGCCCGCTCGGCCATCGAGTGCAGGCCGACGCCGGGGCGCTGGGGCTGGCGCGCGCCGCAACCGTTGTCGCGCACCAGCAGGCGCAGGCCCCGGGCGCTGCGTTGCAGGCGCACCCGTACCTGGCTGGCGTCGGCGTGCCGGGCGACATTGGTCAGCGCTTCTTGCAGCAGGCGGTAGAGGTGGGTCTTGCTGGCGCTGGGCAACGCTGGCAGGTCGGCGCCGACCCGCAATTGGCAGTCGATGCCCTGGCTGTCCTGCCATTGGCTCACCAGCAAACCGAAGGCTTCGGCCAGCGGCAGGTGCTGCAGCACCACCGGGTACAGGTCCTGCACCAGGGCGCGAAAGCCTTGCTGCAAACGCTCGCAGTTGAGCTCCAGGGCCTGGGCCGTGTGTTCCACCACCGTGGGCTGGTTGCTGACCATGCGTAGCAGGCAGGCCTGGGCGCGAATGCCCGCCAGGTATTGTCCGAGGTCGTCGTGCAGGGTCTGCGCCAGGTAGGTGCGCTCGCGCTCCTGCACCGCCAGCAGGGCCTGGGTCAGTTGGGTGTTGTCGGCGCGGGTCTGTTCCAGGGTCGCGGTCATGCGGTTGAAGTGCCCGGCCAGTTGTCGCGCTTCCGGCAGGCCGGCTTCGCGCAGGCGCACCGCCAGTTGCCCGCCGGACACCTGCTGCAAGGCCCGCAGCAAATCATCCAGCAAGCCCATGCCACGGCGTACTGCCCAACGGATGGTCAGCAGGCTCAGGAGCAGGGCCAGGCCGCACAGGCTCAACAGCTGTTGCAGGGAATCCCAGACTTCGTCGATCTCATCCCGCGCGTCCACGGCGATCAGCACCCGACGGCCGTCGCCCAGGTCCAGCTCGCGGGCGCTGTGGCGGCGCTCGCTGAACAGCTGGCGGCCGAGCCAGGCGTCCAGCCCGGCCTCTTCCGGCATGCGGGCCGCCTCGTCCGCCGCCAGCCAGTGCACCCGTACATGGCGCAGGCTCTGGGTCAGGTGCGGTTGCAGGCCCGCCGGGTTGCGCGCGGCGCTGTCGCTGAGGTATTCCACCACCGCCTCGGCGGACTGCAACTCACGCTCGACATCGGCCACCGCCTGGTGCAGCAGCAAGGCGGCGCAGGCCAGGGTCACCACGGCAAAGAATGCCGTGACCCACAGGTTGATCCGCCACAGCGCCGACATGCCTAGCGCCCCGGCACCAACGGCAGCGCTTGGGGCAGCACCGGGCGCGGGCCGTGCAGACGGTCGACGCCGATCAGGCTGAGGATCAGCAGCAACGGCAACAGCAGCAATTTGAGGATGCGCATGACGGTGTTCTCCAGGGGCAGGGCCGCTGCAACCATGCTAAGACCGCCGCACCCACGCCGGGCTACTACCTTGGTACTGCCCGGGCGCTACTTTCTGCATATTTCCCCACCCCGGTACTCTTCCTATGCTGGCGCCACCTGCCGTGGAGTGCCTTATGCACCAGCCTGCCCCGCTTATCCCGACCTGCCTGCTGGCCCTGGCCTCGGTCCTGTTGCCCCTGGCCGCGAGCCAGGCCAGCGAGGACCCCTTGCAGGTGCGCATCGGCTACCTGGGCTATCGCCCCGACCCCGGCCCGCTGCTGTCCAACATCATTCCCGAGCCTGCCGACGCCGGGCTGCAGGGCGCGCAGCTGGCGATTGTCGACAGCAACAGCACCGGGCGCTTTCTCAAGCAGCAGTTCCAGCTCGACAGCGCCAACGTCGACAGCCCCGAGGCGCTGCTGCAAGCCGCCAAGGCCCAGCATGACCAGGGCCTGCGGCTGTTCGTGGTGAATGCCCCGGCGGCCAGCCTGCGCGAGTTGTCCGCCGCCCTGCCCGACAGCCTCTTGTTCAACGCCGGCAGCCCCGACGACCGCCTGCGCAGCAGCCAGTGCCTGGGCAACGTGCTGCACAGCCTGCCCGGCCGGGCGATGCTGGCCGACGCCCTGGTGCAGTTCATGGTGCTGCGCAAATGGCAGCGGGCCTTGCTCGTCGTCGGCCAGACCGAGGATGACCGGGCCTACGCCGATGCCCTGCGCCGGGCCACCCAGCGCTTCGGCGTGAAGCTGGTCGCCGAGAAAGACTGGACCTTCGACAACGACCAGCGCCGCAGCGCCCAGGCCGACATGCCGCTGTTCACCCAGACCGCCGAATACGACGTGGTGCTGGTGGCCGACGAGCGCGGCGATTTCGGCGAGTACCTGCCCTACCAGACCTGGTACCCGCGCCCGGTGGCCGGCACCCAGGGCCTGACCCCCACCGGCTGGCACAAGAGCGTCGAGACCTTCGGCGCCGCGCAACTGCAAAAGCGCTTCGAAGCCCAGGCCGGACGCTGGATGAACGACCGCGACTTCGCCGCCTGGATGGCCGTGCGCAGCATCGCCAGCGCGGTGAGCAAACTGCGCCAGGCCGACCCTCGGGCCCTGCAGACCCTGCTGCTCAGCGACCAGTTGCCCCTGGACGGGTTCAAGGGCCGCAAGCTCAGCTACCGGCCGTGGAACGGCGAACTGCGCCAGCCGATTCCCCTGGTGCAGCCCCGGGCCCTGGTCAGCACCTCGCCCCAGGACGGTTTCCTGCACCCCTTCAACGAAATGGACAGCCTGGGCTACGACCGCCCCGAAGTGACCTGCCGCTACCCCTGATCCCATAACCACAACAACAAGGAATCCGCCATGCGCCGCCCTCTTCTCTGCCGCTCCGCCCTGTGCGCGGGCCTGCTGCTCGCCGCCGGGCACGCCATGGCCGCCACGGCCTGGGTCTCCAACGAAAAGGACAACAGCCTGAGCCTGATCGACCTGCAGACCCTGGAAGTCACCCAGACCCTGCCGGTGGGCCAGCGCCCGCGGGGGTTGCTGCTGTCCCATGACAACAAGCTGCTGTACATCTGCGCCAGCGACTCGGACCGGGTCCAGGTGATGGACGTGGCCACCCGCAAGATCATCAAGGAGCTGCCCTCCGGCAAGGACCCCGAGCAGTTCGCCCTGCACCCCAACAACCGCTGGCTGTACGTGTCCAATGAGGACGATGCGCTGGTCACGGTGATCGACACCGAGACCGCCAAGGTCCTCGGCCAGATCAACGTCGGGGTCGAGCCCGAAGGCATGGCGGTGAGCCCCGACGGCAAGTGGGCGGTGAACACCAGCGAAACCACCAACATGCTGCACTGGATCGACACCAGCACCCAGACCCTGGCCGACAGCACCCTGGTGGACCAGCGCCCGCGCTTCGTCGAGTTCAATCAGGACGGCTCAAGGCTCTGGGCCTCGGCGGAAATCGGCGGCACCGTGACCATCCTCGACGTGGCCACGCGCCAGGTGCTCAAGACCCTGAACTTCAAGATCAAGGGCGTGCACCCGGACAAGGTGCAGCCGGTGGGCATCAAGCTCAGCGCCGACGGCAAGTACGCCTTCGTCGCCCTGGGCCCGGCCAACCACGTGGCGGTGATCGACGCCAAGACCTACGAGATCCTCGACTACCTGCTGGTGGGGCGGCGGGTCTGGCAACTGGCATTCACCCCGGACCAGAGCCAGTTGCTGGCCACCAACGGGGTCAGCGGCGATGTTTCGGTGATCGATGTGAACAGCCTCAAGGTGCTCAAGTCGGTGAAGGTCGGGCGCTATCCCTGGGGCGTGGTGGTGACCCCATGAACGCCCTGGAGGTCAGCCAGCTGAGCTTCGCCTATGGCCCGCGCCAGGCCCTCGATCAGGTCAGCCTGAGCCTGGCTCCCGGGCGCTTCGCCGCGCTCTTGGGCCCCAACGGCGCCGGCAAGTCGACCCTGATCGCCCTGCTCACAAGGCTCTACGACCTGCAGCAGGGCGACATCCGCGTCGGCGGCTGCTCGCTGCGCAACGCCGCCCGCGCCGCCCTGCGCCAGCTCGGCGT
>NZ_VYKE01000234.1:0-5319 GCF_032424515.1 Pseudomonas sp. JV245A | reverse complement strand
TCGCGGGTTTCGTGGGTGGCCGAGCCGATGTGCGGGGTGGCCACGACGTTGGGCAGTTGCAGCAGTGGGGAGTCGTGTTCCAGCGGCTCGCGTTCGAAGACGTCCAGCCCGGCGCCGCGAATCCGCCGTTGTTGCAGGGCTTCTATCAGCGCCGCTTCATCCACCACCTTGCCCCGGGAAATATTGATGAAGATGCTTTCGGGGCGCATCAGGGCGAACTCCCGGGCGCCGATCAGCCCCTGGGTGCGTTCGGTCAGGGGCAGGGTCAGGCAGATGAAGTCGGCTTCCTCAAGCAGTTGCTCCAGGCTCCGGTACTGGGCATTGAAGCGTTGCTCCACCGCGGGCTTGGGCCGGGTGCTGTGGTAGATCAGCGGCATGCCGAAGCCGAAATGCCCGCGCTGGGCCAGGGCTTCGCCGATGCGCCCCATGCCGATGATGCCCAGGGTCTTGCCGTGGACATCCGTGCCAAAGTGCGCCGGCCCGATGTTGCGCTGCCATTGCCCGGCGCGCACCAGGTTGGCCAGTTCCACCACCCGCCGGGCGGTCGCCAGGATCAGCGCGAAGCCGGTGTCGGCGGTGGTTTCGGTGAGCACGTCGGGGGTGTTGCTGAGCAGGATGCGGCGCTGGGTCAGGTAGTCGATGTCATAGTTGTCGACCCCCACCGAAACGCTGGCCACCGCCCGCAACCGGGGCGCCAGGTCCAGCAGTTCGGCGTCCAGGCGCAGGCTGGCGCCCAGCAGCCCGTCGGCGCTCGGCAGCGCCTGGCGCAGGGCATTCAGCCCCGCCGCGTCGAGGGTTTCGATCAGGGTCACCTGCGCCTGCTCCTGCAGGCGGGCCATCAGCGTTGGGGAGAGTTTCTTGTACAGCACCAGGTGTTTTTTCATGGGGTTCTCTAGACCGTTTCAAGGGTGGGCCAGGCGCCGGCGCAGGGGCAGGGCCTTGGCCTGCGGCTGGTCGGCACCGGGTTTGAGCAACAGGGTCAGCAGTACCGAGAGCAGCAGCGCGCCGCTCATCAGCAGGTAGGAGGCGCCGGGGGAGCCGGTGGCGCTGTTCAGGTAGCCCACCAGGTAGGAGCCGCCGAAGGAGCCCAGGGCGCCCATGCTGTTGATCAGGGCCATGGCGCCACCGGCGACGTTGGCCGGAAGGATCTCCGGGACGATGGCGAAGAACGGCCCGTAGGGCGCGTACATGCAGGCCCCGGCGATCACCAGCAGGCTGTAGGACCACCAGAAGTGCTCGGCCCCCAGCAGGTAGGAACCGTAGAAAGCGATGGCCGCCACCAGCAGCGGCGGCCAGACGAAGCGCTTGCGCTTCTGGGTGCGGTCCGAGCCCCAGGACACCGCCAGCATGGCGATCACCGCCGCCAGGTAAGGCAGCGCCGAGAGCCAGCCGGCTTCCACCATGTCCATCTGCGCGCCGTGCTTGAGGATCGACGGCAGCCACAGGACAAAGCCGTAGACCCCGATGCTCCAGCAGAAGAATTGCAGGGCGAGGATGATCACCTTGGGCGAGCGGAACGCCTCGGCGTAGTTCTTCACCGCCTTGATCCCTTGCTGTTCGGCGGCCAGGGCGCTTTCCAGGTCGCGTTTTTCGTCCTGGCTCAGCCACTGCGCCTGGCTGGGCCGGTCATCGGCCAGGCGCCACCAGATAAAGGCCCAGATCACCGCCGGCAGGCCTTCGATGATGAACATCCAGCGCCAGCTGAAGTGCTGCACCAGGTAGCCGGAGACCACCGACATCCAGAGCATGGTCACCGGGTTGCCGAGGATCAGGAAGGTGTTGGCCCGGGAGCGTTCGGCGCGGGTGAACCAGTGGCACAGGTACACCAGCATCGCCGGCATCACCGCGGCCTCTACCACCCCCAGCAGGAAGCGGATGCCGATCAGCATGTAGGCGTTGGCGACTATCCCGGTGAGGGTGGCCAGGCCGCCCCAGAGGATCAGGCTGACGAAGATCAGCTTCTTCACGCTGCGCTTTTGCGCGTAGATCGCCCCGGGCACCTGGAAGAAGAAATAGCCGAGGAAGAACAGCGCCCCCAGCAGCGAGGACAGGCCGGGGGTGATCTGCAGGTCGTCGGCCATGCCCGAGGCCGCGGCGAAACCGTAGTTGGCGCGGTCCAGGTAGGCCAGGCTGTAGGTGATGAAGACGATGGGCATGATGTACCACCAGCGGCGGGTGGCGAGTTTGAGCGTGTCCATGAAAGTTCTCCTGAGCTTGTTGTTTTTGTCGCAGCAGGTGGTTCGTGGTGTTCGGTCACTGCAGGAGCCGGCTGGCCGGCGAAGGGGCCCTTGGGGCGTGTGTCGCCGGGCGGGCGTCTTCGCTGGCAAGCCAGCGCCTACAGGGCGCTGGCGGTTTTCAGGCTGGGCGTGTGCTCCGGTAGTTCGTGGCGCAAGGGCAGGCCTTCCATGTCGCCACGGCTCTGCACCGCGCGGCTGCCGATCCAGTTGGCCCGCTGCACCGCTTCGAGGATGCCGCGGCTTTCCAGCAGGGCGCTGATCAGGCCCACGGCAAAGCCGTCGCCGGCGCCTACGGTGTCCACCACCTGGGCCACCGGCACGCCCTCGACGAAGCCGGCATCCAGCTGGGTGCGGTAGTAGGCGCCGTGGGCGCCGAGCTTGATCACCACGGCTTCGGCGCCCTGGTCCAGGTAGAAGGCGGCGATGTCCGCCGGGTCGTCGCGGCCGGTGAGCAGGCGGCCTTCGGCGAGCCCCGGCAGTACCCAATGGGCCAGCGCCGCCAGGCGGTTGATCTCGCGGATCATCAGCGCTTCGCTGGGCCACAGGGCGGGGCGCAGGTTGGGGTCGAACGACACGCTGTGCCCGGCGCTGCGCTGGGTGTGCATCAGGTGGCCGGACAGCTCCCGGGCCGAGTCCGAGAGCGCCGGGGGAATACCGGTGGCGTGCAAGTGGCGAGCCCGCAGCAGGGCCGGGTCGAGGTCGCCGATGGCCAGGTGGCTGGCCGCCGAACCGCGGCGGAAATACTCGACCCGCGGGTCGTCGCCGCCGTCTTCCCGGGACTTGAGCTGAAAGCCGGTGGGATGGATCGGGTCGCAGCGCACGAAACGGCAGTCCAGGCCTTCGGCACGCAGGGTGTCGAGCACGAAGCGCCCCAGGGAGTCGTTGCCTACCCGGCTCAGCCAGGCCACCTTGAAGCCCAGGCGTGCCAGGCCGATGGCCACGTTGCTGTCGGCCCCGGCGATGCGCTTGTGGAAGTGCTGGACCTGGGCCAGGTCGCCGCCGTGTTCGGCAACGAACATCGCCATGGTTTCGCCGAACGAGAGGATATCGATATCAGGCATCTGCATGCTCCAGGCGCGATTGGCCAAGGTGGGCCAGCAGGCTGACCTGCTCGGTGGTCACTTGCAGCAGGTCGGTGCCTTGCAAGGGGTATTCCACGGCCCGGGTAATACCTTGAGTCATGTGCCGCAGCAGTTGTTCCCATTGATGCAGCTCCGGGGCGCCGGGCGGTATGGCCACCAGCTTGCCGTCGACCCGCAGGCGCACCGCCTTGCAGTGCACGTAGGCCACGTGCCGGCCCAGCAGGCGCGCGGCGTTGAGCGCCGATTGCTCCTGCCATTGCCAGTTGCCGATGTCGAAGGTCATGCGCAGCGGCAGGTTCAGCGCCTCTACCGCGCTGAAAAAGCGCTGGAACGGCTCGATGCGCCCGCCGTGGGCGGTCTGGTCGTTCTCCACCAGCAGGGCCAGGGGCTGGCGAAACAGCAGGCTGGCCAGGCTGCGCAGGTCGTGGTGTTCGCGAAAGTGCCCCAGGGACACCTTGAGCCGCTTGGCGCCGAACTCCCGGGCCCGTTGCAGGGTGGCGCTCAGTTGCGGGTTGGGCTCGCTGCGCTCGGCCTGCCACAGTTCCAGGGGCGAGGAAAACACGCTTTCCAGGCCGTGCTCCGCAGCGCTGCGGGCCAGCTCGGCAGGCTGCTCATGGGTCAGCAGTTCTTCGCGCCATTCGATGCAGGACGCGCCGGCGGCGGCCACCAGGGGAATGAAATGCGCCTGACCCTGTGCGCGCACAAGGTCTGCGCCGTAGCTGGACAAACTGATGGAGACGGGGGATTGCTGCATGTTCCTGACCTCTGAAACCGGTTTCATTTTTGTTCGAGAAAAAAGTGGTGGGTCTTGCCCCCACTGTTACAACCGGGTGGAGCCGCGCACGATCAACTGCGCCGGAAAATCCACCACCCGCGCCGGGGCATCGTCGCCCCGCAGGCGCTTGAGCAGGCATTCGAAGGCACTGGTGCCTATGGCTTCGGTGGGCTGGGCCAGGGCCGTGATGCCATTGCCCACCAGGGGGTACCAGTCCAGGTCGTCGAGGGCGATCAGGCCCACGCCTTCGAACAGCGGGCACTCCAGCTCACGCAGGGCACGGGTGGCGGCCAGGGTCGCCACGCCGTTGGCGCAGAACAGCGCCTTGGGCCCGGGGCCGGGGGCGGCGAGAAAGGCTTGCAACTGGCTGGTCAGGTGGCGGCCGGTTTCCAGCAGTTGGCCGCGCAAGGCCGGACGGCGCTCGATCTCGGCCTGGAAACTGGTGCTGCGCTCCAGCCGCGAGCTGGTGCCGTCATGGGGTTCGCTGACCAGCAGCAGGTCGCGATAGCCCTGCTGCTGCAGGTGGTCGAGGGCGCTGCGCACCGCCGCCGGGTTGTCCAGGCCCACCAGGTCGGCCTGCAACTGCGAGAGCTTGCGGTCCACCAGGACCATGGGCATCTCTTCCTGCAATTGCTGCAACTGTTCCAGGTGGTGGCCCAGGGTGTTCACGATCAGGCCTTCGATGTTGTAGGCCCGCAGGTTGGCCAGGTGCCGGGCTTCCTGTTCGTCGTCGCGGTCGGTGTTGCACACCACCAGGCTGTAGCCGTGCTGGCGGCAGGCGGTTTCCACGCCATGCATCACGGCAATCGAATAGGGGTTGCGGATATCGGCCACCAGCATGCCGATCAGGCGGGTGCGCCCGCGCTTGAGGCCGCGGGCCATCTGGTTCGGGCGGTAGCCCAGTTCGCTGATGGCATGATCGATGCGCAGGGCAATGGCATCGGAGAGCAGGGCCCGGTCCTCGCCGATAAAGCGCGACACGCTGGCCTTGGAGACCCCGGCGCGGCGGGCGACATCGAGCATGGTGACGCGGCTGCGCTGGGCGGCGGAAAACTGATTCACGGGCGACGACCTTGTTTTTGGAATTATGGGTTCCAGTTGCGCTGAAACCGGTTTCAGGAAACCGCAAAAGCGCTTCGGCCGTCAATAGTGCAGAGGCAGGAAATAGCATCCACGCAGGTCGGTGGCTGACCAACGGTCGCGTTCAGGGGCGGCCCAGGTGCTG
>NZ_VYKE01000233.1:0-5329 GCF_032424515.1 Pseudomonas sp. JV245A | reverse complement strand
TCGCAGCCTGCGGCAGCGGCTACAGACGAAGCATTACTTCGCTTTCACGCCTTCGAAGCTGATGTACAGGTCAACATTGTTGGAGGCCGGGCCCAGGTCCATCATCTTGCCGAAATCCTGGCGATTGATGCTGGTGGTACCTTCGAAGCCGGCACGGTAGCCGCCCCATGGGTCCTTGCCTTCACCCAGGAAGGTGGCCTTGACCACGACCGGCTTGGTCACGCCGTGCAGGGTCAGGTCGCCGGCCACGTCAGCGGTCAGCTTGCCGTCGGCGTTCTTGCCGGTGGGCTTGACGCTGGTGGAGACGAACTTGGCGTCGGCAAACTTGCCAGCGTCCAGGAAGTCCTTGCTGGTGATGTGCTTGTCACGTTCGGCGTGGTTGGTGAACACGCTGGCGGTGCGCACGTTGACTTCGATCTTGGCGTCTTCCGGCTTGGCCGCGTCAAAGCTGAACTTGCCGTCCAGGTCCTTGAAGGTACCGGTGATGAAGCTGTAGCCCAGGTGGCTGATCTTGAAGTCGACGAAGGCATGCTGGCCTTCCTTGTCGATCACGTAGTCCGCTGCCATCACTTGACCGGCCGCCAATACAGCAGATCCGATTGCCAGAGCGGCGAGAGTCTTTTTCAACATGCTTTCTATTCCTTTTGAGTCAAGGTTGAACATCAGGCTTTGCGACCCAGCATACGGGTAAGGGTCGCATCACGATCGATAAAGTGGTGCTTCAGCGCAGCCAGGCCATGGATACCGGCAAAGATCACCAGTGCCCAGGCCAGGTACAGATGCACCACACCTGCTACATCTGCCTGGTCCGGTAGTCCGGAGATCAGGGCAGGAACTTCAAACAAGCCAAACACCGGGATACCCACGCCGTCGGCGGTGGAGATCAGGTAACCGGCAATCATGACCGCGAACAGGCCGAGGTAGAGGAACGCGTGCCCCAGCTTGGCCCCCAGGCGGGTCAGCGGCCCATGGTTGGCCGGGGCCGGCGGCGGTGGGCTGACCCACCGCCACAACACCCGCAGCAGCATGATTGCAAACAGTGTCAGGCCGATACTCTTGTGCAGGTCCGGCGCGTCTTTGCGCCAGGTGCTGTAGTAGTCGAGGCCGACCATCCACAGGCCCAGGGCGAACAGACCAAACACCGCCAGGGCCACGCCCCAGTGCAGAACAATGCTGACCCAACCATAGCGAGAAGAAGAATTACGTAACTGCATCAGTTGCATCCTGTAAGAAACGCAGATCAAGACTAGCGATTTACCTATCGAATTAAAGCGGAATTTTTTGCTTTGAAATATCGAGAAATACGATCAGTAGTCTGGACCGAGCGCGTTAAGAAAAGATTAAGCCTCACGCCAAGCCAGCCTTCTTGCTCCCTCGTGCCGTGCCCTGGGTCTTGCAGGCGGCGTCTTTGCACCTGACGCATCACGCCGTGGCGCGTCTTGCACAATAGGTTGTCCCGCGGCCATGCATTGCATAGGCTTGCCCGATTGTTCGCCCGCGCCGTTGGCGGGCCGCTTCCAGGAGACTGTACATGGGCCTGAATAACCAGTGGATGCAACGCGATCTTGCGGTGCTGTGGCATCCCTGCACCCAGATGAAAGACCACGAACAGCTGCCGTTGATCCCCATCAAGCGAGGCGAAGGCGTCTGGCTGGAAGACTTCGAAGGCAAACGCTACCTGGATGCGGTCAGCTCCTGGTGGGTCAATGTGTTCGGCCACGCCAACCCGCGCATCAACCAGCGCATCAAGGACCAGGTGGACCAGCTGGAACACGTGATCCTCGCCGGCTTCAGCCACCAGCCGGTGATCGAGTTGTCCGAGCGCCTGGTCAAGATCACCCCCGAAGGCCTGACCCGCTGCTTCTACGCCGACAACGGTTCGTCATGCATCGAAGTGGCGATGAAGATGAGCTTTCACTACTGGATCAACCGCGGCCAACCGAACAAGAAGCGCTTCGTCACCCTGAGCAACAGCTACCACGGCGAAACCATCGCCGCCATGTCAGTGGGCGATGTGCCGCTGTTCACCGAGACCTACAAGGCCCTGCTGCTGGACACCCTCAAGGTGCCGAGCCCGGACTGCTACCTGCGGCCCGAAGGCATGAGCTGGGAAGAACACTCGCGGAACATGTTCGCCGCCATGGAGCAGACCCTGGCCGAGCACCACGAAACAGTGGCCGCGGTCATAGTCGAGCCGCTGATCCAGGGCGCCGGCGGCATGCGCATGTATCACCCGGTGTACCTCAAGCTGCTGCGCGAAGCCTGCGACCGCTATGGCGTGCACCTGATCCATGACGAGATCGCCGTGGGTTTCGGCCGCACCGGCACGATGTTCGCCTGCGAGCAGGCCGGCATCCGCCCGGATTTCCTGTGCCTGTCCAAGGCCCTGACCGGCGGCTACCTGCCCCTGGCCGCGTGCATGACCACCGACGATGTCTACAGCGCCTTCTACGACGACTACCCGACCCTGCGCGCCTTCCTCCACTCCCACAGCTACACCGGTAACCCGCTGGCCTGTGCCGCGGCCCTGGCGACCCTGGATATCTTCGAGCAGGACAAGGTGGTGGAGAACAACCACGCGCTTGCCCGGCGCATGGCCAGCGCCACCGCGCACCTGGTGGACCACCCCCACGTTGCCGAAGTACGCCAGACCGGCATGGTCCTGGCCATCGAGATGGTCCAGGACAAGGCCAGCAAGACCGCCTACCCCTGGCAGGAACGCCGCGGCCTGAAAGTCTTCCAGCACGCCCTGGAACGCGGCGCCCTGTTGCGTCCCCTGGGCAGCGTGGTGTATTTCCTGCCGCCGTACGTGATCACCCCGGAACAGATCGACTTCCTCGCCGAAGTCGCCAGTGAAGGCATCGATATCGCCACCCGCGACCAGGTCAGCGTGGCGGTGCCCAAGGACTTCCACCCCGGCTTTCGCGATCCGGGCTAGAGCAGGTCGTTAGTTGTGGCCAGGGAGCTTGCTCCCTCGCCACAGAACGCTTTCCACCGATTCACATTCAACAGAGAACCCAGATGAGATTGTCCCGCTTCTTTATCGACGCCCCCCTGAGCCTAGGCGAACACGAGTTGCCGGAAGCCCAGGCACACTACATCGGGCGCGTACTGCGCATGGCCGAAGGTGCTGCCCTGCAGGTGTTCGATGGCTCGGGCACCGAGTTTCGCGGGGCTCTGGTGGAAGTGGGCAAGAAGCGGGTTCGGGTCCAGCTGAATGAAAGCTTCGCCGGCCAGGCAGAATCACCGCTGCGGATTCACCTGGGCCAGGGCCTGTCCCGGGGCGAGCGCATGGACTGGGCGATCCAGAAGGCCACGGAGCTTGGGGTCAGCGAAATCACCCCGATCTTCAGCGAGCGCTGCGAAGTGCGGCTCAAGGACGAGCGCGCCGACAAGCGCCTGCTGCACTGGCGCCAGGTGGCCATCAGCGCCTGCGAACAGTGCGGCCGCTCACAGGTCCCGGTGATCCACCCACCCGTGCTGCTGGCGGACTGGATCAAGCAGGCCCGGGCCGACCTGAAGCTGGTGCTGCACCCCGTGGCCCAGCCCCTGGAAAGCCACGCCAAGCCTGCCAGCCTGGCGTTCCTCATTGGCCCTGAAGGCGGCCTGACAGACGCCGAAGTGGAACTGTCCCACAGCGCCGGTTTCCTCCCCGCACGCTTGGGGCCGCGGGTGCTGCGTACCGAAACCGCCCCCGTGGTGGCCCTGGCCGTGGCCCAGCAACTGTGGGGCGATTTCTAACCCCTCCTGGTGGTGGCTATTGCACCGGATCGCTGGTGGGCTGGGCGATGATCGCTTTGAGTTCACTGGTCATGGGGAATTCCAGGTTCAGGCCCTTGGGCGGAATCGGCTGCTGGAACCAGCGCTGGTAAATGCCGTTGATTTCCCCGGAGCGGTACAGGTCCGCCAGGGCGCCATTGACCAGGGCCAGGAACTGCGGGTCATCCTTGCGCACCATGCAGCTGTAGATCTCCCGCGACTGTTCTTCCCCCACCACCACCCAGTTGTGCGGATCCCGGGCCTTGGCCCGCTCGCCGTACAGCAACGCATCGTCCATGTAGAACGCCGCCGCACGCCCCGACTGGAGCATCTGGAAGGCCTCGCCGTGGTCCTTGGCGCTGATCACGAACATGTCGATCTTGTGCTCGACGTTGTAGCTCTTGAGAAAACGCTCGTTGGTGGTCCCCGCCGTGGTCACCACGTTCTTGCCCCGCAGGTCGGCGAAGCTCTTGATCCCGCTGTCCTTGGCGGTCAGCAACTGGCCTTTGACGTAGATGAAACCGTAGGAGAACGCCACCTGCTTCTGCCGCTCGGCCGTCACCCCGGTGGAACCGCACTCCAGGTCCACGGTGCCGTTCTGCACCAGGGGAATGCGGGTCTGCGAGGTCACCAGGTTGTACTTCACCTTCAGGTTGGGCAGGTGCAACTGCTGCTGGATGCGCTCCACCACCTTGCTCGCCAGCTCCACGGAATAGCCCATGGGCTTGCCGCTGTTATCCCCCACGTAGGAAAAGGGCACCGAGGCATCGCGATAACCCAAGGTAATACTGGCGCTGTTGGCGATCTTCGCCAGGGTGCCCTGCAGAGGCGCTTCATTGGCCTGGGACATGGCGCTGAACAGCAGCCCCAAGGTGCAGCCGAGCAACGTGATCTTATGCATTGTTATTCTCCGTTGTGGGTAGAAGTGATTCAGCGGCGAACAGCGATGACGCTGATTTCGATGAGGATCTCCGGACGTGCCAAGGCCGCCTGCAAGGTAGTGCGAGCCGGTGCCTGGCCCGGAGACAGCCAGGCCGACCAGACCACGTTCATGGCCGCGAAGTCCGCCTGGATGTCCTTGAGGTAGAGCGTTGCGCTGAGCAGATGATCCTTGTCACTGCCGGCTTCGACCAGCAAGGCGTCGATCTTCTCCAGGACCTCCCGGGTCTGACCGCCGATGTCGCTGCTAGAGCCCGGCACCTGGCCGGAAAGGAACACCAGTTCGGCAAAGGTGACGGCGCCGCTGAGGCGATTGTTGCTGTGGATACGTTGGATACTCATCTGAAGACTCCTGTTGAACATTCAGGCGACGCGGGGCGCCAGGCCCTGCATGTCGATGCTGGTGGAACGCTGGCCGATCAGTTCGCCAAGCAGTTGGCCACTGCCGCAGGCCAGGGTAAATCCCAGCGCGCCGTGGCCAAGGTTGAGCCACAGGTTGCGGTAGGCGGTGGCCCCGATCAGCGGCACGCCGCTGGGGGTAGCCGGACGCATGCCGGCCCATTCCACGGCTGCCTGATAGTCACCGGCCTCGGCGAAGGTCTGGGCCGCCTGACGGCGCATCAGGGCCAGG
>NZ_VYKE01000232.1:0-5428 GCF_032424515.1 Pseudomonas sp. JV245A | reverse complement strand
CCTGCAAACGATCAGATATGGCAACTGCTCAGGCCGTTCTTCTCCAGGTAACGCTGGTGCGCTTCATCCGCCAGGTCGAAGCGACCCAGGGGCACGATCACCGTGGCCACGGGTTTGTTGAGGCGTCCGGAGTCTTGCAGGGCGGTCTTGGCCGCCCTCGCCTGTTCGGCTTGCGCGGCGTTGGTGTGGAAGATCGCCGAGCGATATTTCACACCGCCATGCTCGCCCTGGCGATCCACCGAGGTCGGATCATGCAGATCCCAGAAGTGTTCAATCAGGCGGGTATACGCCAGCACCTGCGGGTCGAAATCCACCTGCACCACTTCAATCTGCAAGGCTTCGTCCGCCGCTTCCACGGCGTAGCCGACGCGGCTGTCCACGACCCCCGGCAGCGCCCGGAACGCGGCTTCCGCCCCCCAGAAACACCCGGCGCCGAAGGTCGCCTGTTCGAGGCTGTTCACCGGCGCCCCACTCATTGCGCCACTCCCACTTTCTCGCCGCTGGCACCCAGCCAGCCATCAACGATCTGCGGGTGCGCCGCGACCCATTCCTTGGCCGCCTGCGCCGCCGGTTGCTGTTCCTTTTCGATCTTGAGAATCAGGTCGTTCAGGGCCTGAGGTTCGATGCTGAAGTTCTCCAGGAACGCGGCAATTCGCGGTGCGCGTTTTTGCAGGGCGGTGGACGCCAGGACATACACCCGGGCATCCGGGTAGGCGCAGGTGATCTTGCTCTTGCTCAGCCAGTCGGCATCCACCGTCGGGCTGATGAATTTCCAGCAGCCGTCGGCCTTGTACAGCGGGTCGCCCTTCTTGTTGTCCTGGGCGTAGCCGTCGAACGCCGGTTCATCCAGGCGGCGCAGGTCGAAGGCGGAGAAGATCCAGTCCGGGGTGTAGGCGTAGAAGACCACGCCGCGCTGGGCCTTGTAGGCCGCGGCGAGCTTGGCGTAGGTCACCGAGGCTTCGGTGGACACCGATTCGAATTTGTCGGCAAAGCCGAAATCCTTGGCCTTGATCTCGCCGATGTAGGTCGATTCCCAACCCGCCGGGCCCACCAGCAGTTGCGCCTTGCCGCCGCCCAGGGGTTCGAAGAGTTTCGCCACTTCGGGCTTTTGCAGGTCGTAGACCGACTTCACGCCGTATTTGTCTTGCAGGTAGCCGGGGATGTAGAAGCCCTGCACCCCCAGGTACGGCTGCTTGTTGGGCACCAGGGAGCGGGTGCCGCCGGTGACGTATTTGGCCCAGGCGGCGGACTGGTTGGGCAGCCAGATATCGGTCAGCACGTCCACCGAGCCATCGCCCTTGGCAGCGGCGGCGAACAGCACCGGCACGTCACCGGCGAGGTAGGAAACCTCGCCGTCGAGGCGGCTCTTGATCACTTCGCCAAGGATGTTCTGGATGGCGATGGCGCCGGTCCAGTTCTGCTCGCCAATGACGATCTTGTCCTTGGCCAGCACCGGCAGGGACAACCCCAACAGCAGCGCGGCAGCGCCAAGGGTACGGGTAAACGACTTGTTCAAGGGACACCTCATGATTGATGCAATGTGCGATCCCGCTGGCGCAGGGTCGCTTGAATGATGCGGTCGGGAATCAGCGCGCAGAACACGATCGCGGCGCCGGCCAGCATGCCCTCGCCGCCCTTGATGTTGCGCAGCGCGGTCATCACGTCGTAGCCCAGGCCGCCGGCGCCGATCAGCGCCGCCACCACCACCATCGACAGGCTCATCACCAGGGTCTGGTTGATCCCCAGCAGCAAGGAGCCCGCAGCCAGGGGCAGTTCGACCTTGGTCAGGATCTGCCACGGCGTGGCGCCGTGGGCCAGGGCCGCTTCGACGGCGGTCTTGGGCACTTCCTGAATCCCCAGGGCGGTGAGGCGGATCATCGGCGCCAGGGCGAAGATCACCGTGGCGATCACCGCCGGGGTCTTGCCCACCGAGAAGAACGCCACCGCCGGGATCAGGTACACGAAGGTCGGCAAGGTCTGCATCACGTCCAGGAGCGGAGTGATCAGGCGCCGGGCCAGGGCGCGCTTGGCCAGGAGGATGCCGGCGGGTACGCCGATCAACAGCGAGATCAGCACCGAGGAGCCCACCAGGGCCAGGGTGGCGATGGTCCGTTCCCAGAAACCGAACAGGCCGATGTAGAGCAAGGCCGCGGCACTGGTCAGGGCCAGGGCGGCGCCGGCGCTGCGCCAGGCCAGCAGCACCAGGGCCAGGGCCGGCACCGGCCAGGGCAACCAGCCCAGCAGGCTTTCGATGCTTTCGATCACCGTGCGCACGGCGACTATCACGCCGACGAAGGTGCTTTCGAACGTCACCTGGGACCAGGCAATCAGTTGATCGATGGCCGCGGCGGTGCCCAGCAGCACTTGCCGGTCGGCGGGAAATTGCAGCCAGGGGCCAGTGGCGTCGACGGCCAACACCCGCCACAGCACCAGGGCCTGGGACAGCAGCAACACCAGCCACGGCAGACGCCAGTCCGAACGCCCCAGGCGGCTGGGGCGGCGGGCCAGGGCCAGGCTCAACAGGCGGCTGAGCAGCAAGCCGATGAGCGCCAGGGCGGCCCAGGCGAAACTGGCCGTGGCCAGCCCTTGCCCCAAGGCTGCGGCCGCCCCCAGTTCCAGGGCGAAGCCCAGCCAGTACAGGCCACCGCGACCGCTGGCGGCCAGGGCGGCGGGCCCCAGCAGCAGGGCCTGGGCAAAGGACAGTCCGGGGCTGACCGGCGCCGGGGTCGTCGCGCTCTTGCGCGGGGCAATCGTCGCCACCGGCGTGGCGCTGCGGGCGCCGTGTTCCTGGAAGAAGTCCGCCACTTCGGCATCCGCCGGCTGCTTCAGCAATTCCTCGGGCGTGCCGACCTGAATCAGCTGGCCGTGGCGCAGCACGGCGATGCGGTCCGCCAGGCGCAGGGCTTCGGCCGGGTCGTGGGTCACCAGCAAGGTGGTGATGCCGCGCTCGCGCACCACCTGCAGAAAGTGGCTTTGCAGGTCGCGGCGGATGGTCGGGTCCAGGGCGCTGAAGGGTTCGTCCATCAGCAGGATGTCCGGCTCGCTGACCAGGGCCCGGGCCAGGCCGACCCGCTGCTGCATGCCGCCGGACAGCTCATGGGGATAGTGCTCGCCCCAGCCTTCCAGGCCCATGGCCTGCAGTTGTACGTCGGCTGCGGCATGGCGCAGGGCCTCAGGCTCGCCGCGCAGTTCCAGGGGCAAGGCGACGTTGTCGCGCACGCTGCGATGGGGCAGCAGGCCGAAGTGCTGGAACACCATGCCGATGCGCCGCGAACGCAGGGTGCGCAGTTCCCTGGCCGACAGCTGGCTGATGGCCGAACCGTCGATCAGCACCTCGCCGCTGCTGGGCTCGATCAACCGGTTGATATGGCGCAGCAAGGTGGACTTGCCGCTGCCGGAGGTGCCCATCAGGCACAGCACTTCGCCACGGCGCACCTTGAGGCTGACCTGCTCAACCGCAGGCGGAGCGGACGGGCCACGGCGGCGGGCGTAGTGCTTGGTCAGGTGGCGCAATTCCAGCACCACGTCGGCGTTAACCGCGGGCGGGCTGATTGAGGCAGGGACGGCAAAGGCCTCTTGGGGGTGAACGGCAGACACGGGAACTCCTGACGCCGGGCGCGGGATGGCGTAACCGGCGGTGAACAAGAAAAAGGGGGGCCTGTTCGCCGGCAAGCCGGCTCCTACAAGCGAAAGCGACCTAACAATCCACTACAAGGATTTGGGGCTCCACAACTGCACGGCCCGGGCATCCACTGGCTTGGGCAACAGCTTTTCCTGGTAGAAGGCATCGGCGATTTTCTGCTGCTCGCCCAGGGCGTCGGGCTTGACCGCTTCTACCTTGTAGGTGCGGCGGCTGTTGGCCAGTTCCACCGTCGGCACATCCAGGTTGCCCCACAGCGGGCCCAGCAGTTTTGCCGCCTCGGCCGGGTGCGCCTTGACCCAGGTGCCGGTCTTCTGCAGCTCGGCGAACACTTGCTGCAGCACCTCGGAATGGGCCTTGGCGTAGTCGTTGGAAGCCAGGTAGTAACGGCGATAACTGGCCAGCCCCTGGCCGTCATGCAGCACCCGCGCGCCCTGCTGGCGTTCGGCGCTGGCAACGAAGGGTTCCCAGGTGACCCAGGCATCGACCTTGGCGGTTTCCAGAGCCGCGCGACCGTCGGCCGGGGTCAGGTACACCGGCTGGATATCGGCAAAGCTCAAGCCCGCTTCGCGCAAGGCGGCGATCAGCAGGTAATGACTACCGGCGGCCTTGGTCACGGCAACGCGCTTGCCCTTGAGGTCAGCCAGGGATTTGAGCGGCGAATCCTTGGGGATGACGATGGACTGAGCGGCGGGCGATGGGGTTTCCGTGGCGAAATAGGTGAGCTTGGCCCCGGCGGCCTGGGCGAAGACCGGCACCGTGTCGGCAACATCGGCGCTGATGTCGACATTGCCCACATTCAGCGATTCCGCCAACGGCAGGCCACTGGTGAACTCGTGCCAGGTGATGTTGACGCCCTGCCCCGCCAGCTGTTTTTCCAGGGTGCCCTGGGCCTTGAGCAAGGCCAGCAGGGTCGAGGATTTCTGATAGCCGATGCGCAGGTCGGTATCGGCCTGGGCATTGAGGGCCATGCCCAGCGCCAGGCCGGCCAGGGCGGTGATCGACAAGCTACGACGCAAAGCAAAGGGCAGGCGCATGGGGGCGAACCTTCTGGGAGACAGGAAAGTCGCTAAAAGCTAATCGATCTAACAAATCTAAAATAAATACTTTTTAGGAATTAGCTTAGGTTCGTGCGACTGCCCCCTAACGGTCACAAGGCTTGGAACCGCCGAACTCGGTTTTGCGCAGGCAGAAGAAGCCGTTTTTCTTCAAGGTCAGCGGGGCCACGGCGCAAGGCAGCACGGCCTGATTGACCTCGATCGACACCCGCTCGCCCTGCAACTCGCGCTCGTCCAGCCGCAGCTCGCAACTGCCCGCCTGGTCGCCTGCTGCGTAGCCGATATGGCTGATCACCCGGTTGTCCAGCTTGATCACCAGGGGGTTCTGCGCCGCCGAACAGACCGAGAGGCTGGGGTGGCGGGCGTTGATGCTCAGATGGTTGTCATCGCCAGTGGCCGCCGGGACCAGGGGAATGAACAACAGCGACATCAGGTGGTGGGACGGCGCGGAGGTCAGCTTCACATACAGCGGCTCGGGCCCGCAGGCCAGCTTGAACGAAGTGCCCTGGTCATATTTTCCCTTGCTGGCGTCCTGCCAACCGCCGAGGCTGTCGGCCTTCCAGTCGTGGCCCCATTTGTAATCGATACAACCCCCCAGGCTCAGAGCCAGGGCCAAACAGAGCGCCATCCTGTGCATAGTCGATATCCCGTGCGAAAAGTTCGCCAGTGTACGCCAGGACCAGCGGCTGACGATGCCCTTGTAGGAGCTGGCTTGCCAGCGAAGGCGTCG
>NZ_VYKE01000231.1:0-5453 GCF_032424515.1 Pseudomonas sp. JV245A | reverse complement strand
TGTGCGTGCAGGGCCGTGCGTGACTCGCAGGCCAGCAGCGGCACCGCCCGTACCGAGTCGCCCGGCTGCAGTTGCAGGCGCTTGGCGGTCAGCCGGTCCACCAGCAGGCAACCCGAAACCAGGCGCCCGGGGGCGGCGGTGATGCGGCAGCTTTCCAGGCGCCGGTTGTGGATCAGCCACACCGGCGCCTGTGCATCCGGAGTGCCCACCAGCAGGGGCAGGGTCTGGCTTTCGCGCACGCTGCGGATCTTCGCCACCTCGGCCTCGATCAGCGGCCCGCCATCGAAGATGTCGATGCAGCCCTGATGGCTGAAGCCTTCGTCGCGCAGGATGCTCACCGCCTGTTCGGTGCTGGCGTGGGCCTGGCCGATGGCGGCCTGCGCCTGGGGGCTGAGCAGGCAGGTGTACAGCGGCTGGCGCGGCATCAGTTCGGCGATGAAGGATTTGCTGCCGTGGCTGGACAGGCGATTGGCCTGCTGGAAACCCATCTTGAAGAAGTGCCGCCCCAGGCTGTCCCAGAACGGCGAGCGGCCCTGGCTGTCGAGCTGGCCGCGCAGTTCGGCCACCAGCTTGTCGCCGAACAGCCGGGGGAATTCGGCGACAAACAGCAGGCGCGCGGTGGACAGCAGGCGGCCGGTGTAGCCCTGGCGGTGATCGCGGCGCAGGAACAGCGAGCACAGCAGCGACTGCCCGGTCATCTCGTTGCACAGGAACAGGGTCGGGATGTGCTTTTCGATGCCCAGCACCGGGGCGCTGCCGTGGGTGGTGCCGACCCGGTAGTTGTAGCAGGGCTCGCGCAGGCCGATGGCGCCGCTCAGGCCGCAGACCCCGATCACCTGCTGCTCGTCATCCTCCATGACGAACAGGTAGTCGGCATCGGCCCGCTCCACCTGGTTGGCGAAGGCTCGCTGCGCCCAGCGCACCCGATGGGCCAGGCGCTCGGGGTCGGTGGACAGGTTGTTCAGTTCGCGACAGCTGCCTTCGAGCAGGCTCAAGACCGCCGGCAGATCGGTGACGCGGATCGGACGGACGATCATTGGCGGGCTCCTGGCAATGACGCCGGGCAGGGGGGCAACAGGGGCCGGTTCATAAGGCAACGCTCCGTACCGGCTCGCCCGGCGCCAGTTGCAGGGCCTGGAACATGGCCGGGTCGAGGCCGATTTCAGCGCCCGGGGCGGTGTCCAGCGCCGCGACTATGGCGCGAAAGCCCTGCAGCCGCTCGTTGCTCAGCAGCCACTGCTGGCCCTGGCCGCTCTGGGGGCTGGGGTAGCTGGTGGCGACCCGGCTCTGGGCGATCGAGCGCAGTTGGTGGCTGCGCCCCTGCAGGGTCGGCCCGGCATCGAACAGGTCGACGTACTGGGTCGGCGCGAAGCCTTCGTCGATCAGGATCTGGCAGGCCTCCCGGGCATCCGGGTGAACCTGGCCGATGCAGTCCTGGGCCGCCTGCGCCAGCATCGGGATGTACAGCGGGTACTGGGGCATCAGTTCGGCGAGAAAGCCGCGGCCTTGCAGGGCGTACAGGCGCTCGGCCTCGACATAGGGCAGGTCGAAGAAGTGCTGGCCCACGGCTTGCCAGAACGGCGACTCGCCGTTGGCGTCGCTGTAGCCGACGATCTCGCTGATGCAGCTGTCGGCGAAGCGCTGGGGGTGGGCGGCGATGAACAGCAACCGCCCGCGGGAGGTGAGCTGGGCCAGTGGCGTACCGCCCAGCGGCGGGTCGACATGGAAGCTGCGCAGCAGGGTCTGTTCGCTGAGGTCGTGGCACAGCGACAGGGTGGGCACCCCGTGCTGGATGTTCAGCTCCCGGGAACTGCTGATGAACGGGCGGTTGCGCAGGCTGTAGAACGGGCTGGCAAAACCGGCAGTGGCGAGGATGTCCGAGCAGCCGCGCAACTGGCCGCTGTCGAGGTCCTCGAGCACCAGGAAATAGTTCTCCGGGCCCTGGCTGGCCTCGCTCTTGGCGAAGGAGGCCTGGGAATCGAGGATCTTGTCCCGCAGGCAGGTTTCGTCATCCACCAGGGAGGTCACGCCCAGCAGGCGTTCGCGGGCCAGGCGCCGCAGTTGGGGCAGATCGGATAACGCCACCGGACGCAAGGCCAGCATGGGTGTACTCCTGTATCAAGGGCCGCTTGCCCCGGGGGGCAGGCACTGGCCAGACATCACTGTCGGTTACCACGCAGTTCCATGGCCGCGGCATCCGGCGGCCAGTCCCCGGGCCGCTCTTGCTGGCAGCGCCGGGGTTGGCGCGACGCCCTGGGGCGCCGCGCGGGTGCAACTAGTGCTTGAGCGGGTCGGGCAGGGCGGCACCGCTGCCCAGCTTGTTCAGCAGGAACAGGTAGACCAGCCCGGCAAGGATCCAGATGGCGCCGAGTTTCTGCGCATCCACGCCCATGTTGTACATGATGGCGCTGACGATCACGAAGCCGATCACCGGGCAGATCAGGTGGCGCACCACCTGGCCGGACTTCTGCCGGCGCCAGTAGAAATTGATCACGGTGATGTGCAGCAGCATGAAGCCGCTCAGGGCGCCGAAGTTGACCAGGGAGGTCAGGGTGTCCACCGAGTTGATGAACAGGTAGCAGATCAGCAGCGACAGCACCGCCACCAGGTAGATGCTGATGTGCGGGGTGTTGTGCTTGGGGTGGACCTTGGCCAGCACCTTGGGCAGCTTGCCGTCGCGGGCCATGCCGAACAGCAGGCGCGATACCGCGGCCTGCGAGGTGATGGCCACCGCCACGCCCCAGGCCAGCGCCGTGGCCACTCCGGTGAGGGTCGCCAGCCAGCTGCCGGCGGCCAGTTCGGCGATTTCATAGAAGGCGGTGTCGGCGGACTTGAAGCCCATGCCGGCGGCCAGGTCGGTGGCGATCCAGGTCTGTACCACGAAGATCGCGCCCATCACCACCAGGGTGATCAGCGCGGCGCGGCCGACGCTGCGGCCCGGGTCGCCCTTGACCTCTTCGGCGAGCGTGGAGATGGCATCGAAGCCGAGGAACGACAGCACCGCGATCGAGACGCCCTGCATCAGCATGCCGAAGTGGAAGTTCTCCGGGTTGTACAGCGGCGCCAGGGTCAGCTGGCCGTTGCCGGCGCCACCGTGCAGGGCATTCCAGGCGTAGAACAGGAAGATCCCCAGGACCGCCAGTTGCGCCAGCAGGAACAGGATGTTCATCCGCGCGGTGAAGGTGATGCCGCGCAGGTTGACGAAGGTGGCGCTGACCAGGAACGCCAGGATGAAGCCGACCTTGGGCACTTCCGGGTACAGGTGGTTGAGCGCCATGGCCGCGTAGACGTAGAGCAGCGGCGGGATCAGCAGGTAGTCCAGGAGCATCAGCCAGCCGGCAAGAAAGCCCACATGGGGGTTGAGGCCGCGCTGGGCGTAGGAATACACCGAACCGGCGATGGGAAAGGCGCGGGCCATGGCGCCGTAGCTCAGGGCGGTGAAGACCATCGCCACCATGCCGATGATGTAGGCCAGGGGCACCATGCCCGGGGCTTCCTGGTTGACGTAGCCGTAGACCCCGAACGGGGCGATGGGAATCATGAAAATCATCCCGTAGACCACCAGGTCACGCAGGCTCAGCCCGCGCTTGAGTTCCTGTTTGTAGCCGAATTCTTCAATCTCCATGAAGCCGTTCTCCTTGAGCCTGTGTAAGTGGGTAAAGGCGGGGCCCTGCGGGTCGTCATTGACACCTCGGGCCGCGCTTTCGTGTTTGAACCTGGCAGGGTTTAAAGACACACCACAGCGGTTTTTCTAGTTGTTGTACCGGTCCTGCAAACAGCGTTTTGGCGCGCCGGATGAGTCCTTCGGGGCGCGCCGGTGAAACCTTCCTCTCGCCGCGGCTACAGCAGCGGCGCCAGTGTATCGCTCCAGTGCTGCACCGCTTCAGGGGTACGCAGCAGATCGTTGCGCACCTCGATCAATACCGACGCCAGGCCACGGGCGTCGCCGTGCACCGGCACGGTCATGTCGCTCAACGGATCGATCTCGTAGGGCTGGTTGCCCGCCACCTTGATCGGCAGCCTCCACAGCCCTTCGAGGATCCGCGCCGCGTAGTCGGTGGCGCTGCCATACAGCACGCCGATTTCCAGCGCGCGCGGCTGCCCGTAGTAGACCGGGGTGAAGCTGTGGATCCCCACCACCCGCACTTCACGGCCCTGGGCCAGGCGCCGGTCGATGATCCTTTGCAGGCGCTGGTGAAACGGCGTGAACAGCTGCTGGCGGCGGTACTCGCGAGTAGCCTCGTCCAGCTGCTGGTTGCCCGGCACCTGATAGATCTCGCTTTGCAGCGGGATGCTGTCGGGGGCGTGGCGCGGCCGGTTGAGGTCGATCAGCAGGCGCGAGTAATTGGCCGCGATCAGGGTCGCGCCCAGGGCCTGGGACAGGCTTTGGGCCAGTTCCAGGGCGCCCGGGTCCCAGGCGATGTGTTCGCGGGCCGCCAGCGGGTCCAGGCCCAGGTCGTGCAGGGCCGGTGGAATGTAGTGGCTGGCGTGTTCGCACACCAGAATCAGCGGGTGCTCGGAGTCTTCACGGATCAGGCGGTAGGCCGGCTCGGTGTAGAACCCCAGCTCGGCGGATTTAGTACAGGTGTCCATAGTGCTCACAGAGTTGGGCAGCGGTCAGGTGCTCGGTCAGGGACACTTCCTTTTGTTTGACGGCGAAGTAGGTGGCCAGCAGGTCCTGGGGCAGGAACTGCAGCAGTTCAGTGTTGCCGCGCAGGCATTCCAGGGCCTGGGGCAGGGAGCCCGGCAGCGGCACGATGCCACTGGCCAGGCGTTGCTCGGCGCTCAGGTCCGAGGGTGCCTTGTCGGTCACCGCATTGAGCACCCGTTGCTGTTCGAGGCCCAGGCGCCCGGCCATCAGGATGACCGCCATGGCCAGGTGCGGCGAGGCGGTGGCATCCAGGGCGCGGAACTCCAGGTTGTACTGCGGCGCCACCGGCTTGCCGCCCAGGCTCAGGGTCGGGCAGATACGCAGCGAGGCTTCGCGGTTGCGCAGGCCCAGGCAGGCATAGGAGGCGCTCCAGTGATGGGGCTGCAGGCGCTGGTAGGAAATCGGCGTCGGCGCGGTGAAGGCGCACAGCGCCGGCAGGTGCCTGAGCACCCCGGCGGCCCAGTGCTGGCCCAGGCTCGACAGGTCGTCGCCACTCACCGCGTGGGGGTCGTAGAGCAGTGGCTCGCCGTCCAGGTTTTGCAGGCTCAGGTGCAGGTGCACCCCGTTGCACACCGCGTCGTCGGCAGTCTTGGGCGCGAAGCTGACCCGGTGCCCCAGTTGCCGGGCGATTTCCCGGGTGATCTCGCGCACGTTCACCGCCCGGTCGGCAGCGGCCAGGCCCTGGGTCGGCCGGCAGGTGATCTCGTACTGCTGCTTGCCGTATTCGGGGAGGAACATTTCCGGTTCGGCGCCGGCGGCCCGCAACGCCGCCAGCAGCCAGCCACCGAAGGCCGCGCCCTGG
>NZ_VYKE01000230.1:0-5489 GCF_032424515.1 Pseudomonas sp. JV245A | reverse complement strand
ACATCCTCGCCGAGCCGCCGGTGTACCGGGATTTCCACCTGCATGTCTCAAAGGCACCGGGCCTTGGCCTGAGCCTGGACGAAGAGCGCCTGGCGTTCTTCCGTCGCGACAAAACCACCCCCGTGCTGCATCACACCTGAGGAGGGCTGCATGCTATTCCACGTGAAAATGACCGTGAACCTGCCGGTCGACATGAACCCCGAGCGCGCCGCGCAGCTGAAAGCCGACGAAAAGGCCCTGGCCCAACGCCTGCAGGCCGAAGGCAAGTGGCGCCACCTGTGGCGCATCGCCGGGCTGTACGCCAACTACAGCGTGTTCGACGTCGACAGCGTGCAGGAATTGCACGACACCCTGATGCAATTGCCGCTGTACCCCTACATGGCCATCGAAGTTGACGCCATGTGCAGGCATCCTTCGTCCATTCATGAGGATGACCGCTGAGCCCGTGCCAGCCCGTTCACCACTCTAATAAATACAAGATGAGGATTAATCATGAACGTCAGAATTTCCCACACTGCCAGCGCCCAGCAGTTTCTTGAAGAAGCCAGCGGCCAGTTCACCGAGGGCGGCAACCCCCGGGCCAAGGCCATCATCTACCGCATCCTGCGGGATTCGGTGAACATCATCGAAGACCTGGAGATCACCCCGGAAGAGTTCTGGAAGGCCGTCAACTACCTCAACGTTCTCGGCGCCCGCCAGGAAGCCGGGCTACTGGCCGCGGGCCTGGGCCTGGAGCATTACCTGGACCTGCTGATGGACGCCGCCGACGAACAGGTGGGCAAGACCGGCGGCACCCCGCGCACCATCGAAGGCCCGCTGTACGTGGCCGGTGCACCGCTGAGCCAGGGCGAAGCGCGCCTGGACGACGGCGTCGACCCGGGGGTGGTGCTGTTCATGCAGGGGCAGGTTCGCAACACCGCCGGCGAGCCACTGGCCGGGGCCATCGTCGATGTCTGGCACGCCAACACCGGCGGCACCTATTCCTACTTCGACGGCAGCCAGTCGGAGTTCAACCTGCGCCGGCGCATCGTCACCGACGCCGAGGGCCGCTACCGCTTTCGCAGCATCGTGCCGTCCGGCTACGGTTGCCCGCCGGATGGCCCGACCCAGCAACTGCTGGACCAACTGGGCCGCCATGGCCAGCGCCCGGCGCACATCCACTTCTTCATCTCCGCCGATGACCATCGCCATCTGACCACCCAGATCAACCTGGATGGCGACCAGTACCTGCACGACGATTTTGCCTACGCCACTCGCGACGAGCTGATCGCCCAGATCACCTTCAGCGAAGACCAGGCTCGGGCCAAGGCCCTGGGGGTCAGCGGGCGCTTTGCCGAGATCGAGTTCGACTTCACCCTGCAGTCTTCGGCCCAGCCGCAAGAGCAGCAGCGCCACGAGCGGGTCCGCGCCCTGGAGGACTGAAGCGCCGACCGTGCCTGGCCCGGCCACGGAGCACCGACCCAGGTGCCCGTGGCTTTTGCCGTTATGCCGGGCCTGACGAGACTGCGCTGCGTGCCTGAAGCGCAGACCCAATAAGAACCATCAGAGTGACCCGATCATGCAGATGCATCTGTTGAGTGAGCGCAGCAGCGTGTTTGTTCAAGCCGATCCCTATGCCGTATCCGGTTACGTCAACCAGCATGTGGGCAGCCACTGCATCCGCCTGCCCCGGGCCGGCCATCCCCAGGCCAGCCTGCAGCACCGGGCCCTGGCCAGCCTGGATTTGTGCAGCATCAGCTACGGCGCCAGCGTGCGCGTCACCTCGCCGGCCCTGGAAAGCATCTACCACCTGCAAGTGCTGCTGCGGGGCCACTGCCGGTGGCGTGGCCCGGGCCAGGAGCACTACTTCGCCCCGGGGGAACTGCTGCTGATCAACCCCGACGATCCGGTGGACCTGACCTATTCCGACGACTGCGAAAAATTCATCATCAAGATTCCCACCCACCTGGTGGAAAACGCCTGCCAGGAACAGCGCTGGCAGTACCCGGGGCAGGGCGTGCGCTTTCTGCGCCAGCGCTACCAACTGCAGGAACTGGAAGGCTTCGTGCCCTTGCTGAGCCTGCTGTGCCAGGAAGCCGAAGCCCTGGAAAGCATGCCCAAGGTCCAGGAGCACTACGCGCACATCCTGGTGGGCAAACTGCTGGGGCTGATGCAGACCAACGTGCAGCGCGGTGCCCTGGGCGCCTCGGCGGCGACCTTCGAACGGATTGCCGACTACATCGAACGCAACCTCAAGCACGACATCGGCTGCGAAGAACTGGCGCAACAGGCGCGCATGAGCCTGCGCTCGTTGTACGCGCTGTTCGAGCGCAACGCCCGCACCACGCCGAAGAACTACATCCGCCAGCAGAAACTGCAACGGGTGCACGCCTGCCTCAGCGACCCGCACAGCCCGGTGCGCAACGTCACCGAACTGGCCCTGGATTTCGGCTTCCTGCACCTTGGGCGTTTTGCCCAAAGCTACCGCCAGCAATACGGCGAACTGCCCTCCGACACCCTCAAGCGTCGGCACTGATCCTCTGGCATCGGCCTCTTGTAGGAGCTGGCTTGCCAGCGAAGAGGCCTGCAGGCTCAGCACCCCATCCAAGGGCCTTTTCGCCGGCAAGCCGGCTCCTACACAGGCCACGTCGGCGCTTTTGCAGAAAACGGATACAGGTGTGCACGCATTGGCTATTGCCCGTTCCAAGCCCGCCCTAGCATGGCCCTGCCTGAATAAAAACAATGGAGGCGGCGGCCATGTCCCTGCGACCCGAATACCTGCATTCCCTGCTTGAAGAAGACCCCGACCAGGGCGTCTACCGCTGCAAGCGGGAGATGTTCACCGACCCCCGGCTGTTCGACCTGGAGATGCAGCACATCTTCGAAGGCAACTGGCTGTACCTGGCCCACGAAAGCCAGATCCCCAATCCCAACGACTACTACAGCACCACCATGGGCCGGCAGCCGGTGTTCATCGCGCGCAACAAGAACGGCGAGCTCAATGCCTTCATCAACGCCTGCAGCCATCGCGGCGCCATGCTCTGCCGGCACAAGACCGGCAACAAGGCTTCCTTCACCTGCCCGTTCCACGGCTGGACCTTCAACAACACCGGCAAGCTGCTCAAGGTCAAGGACCCGGCCGCCGCCGGCTACCCGGCCAGCTTCAACTGCGAAGGCTCCCACGACCTGACCCGCGTCGCGCGCTTCGAGTCCTACCGTGGCTTCTTGTTCGGCAGCCTCAACCCCGACGTGCTGCCCCTGGTGGAGCACCTGGGGGAGTCGGCGAAGATCATCGACATGATCGTCGACCAGTCCGCCGACGGCCTGGAAGTGCTGCGCGGCTCTTCCAGCTACATCTACGAAGGCAACTGGAAGCTCACCGCCGAGAACGGCGCCGACGGCTACCACGTCAGCTCGGTGCACTGGAACTACGCCGCCACCCAGAACCAGCGCAAGCAGCGCGAGGCCGGGGAAGACATCCGCACCATGAGCGCCGGCACCTGGGCCAAGCAGGGCGGCGGTTTCTACTCGTTCGACAAGGGCCACATGCTGCTCTGGACCCGCTGGTCCAACCCCGAAGACCGCCCGCTCTACGAGCGCCGCGACGAACTGGCCCAGGACTTTGGCCAGGCCCGCGCCGACTGGATGATCGAGAACTCGCGCAACCTGTGCCTGTATCCGAACCTCTACCTGATGGACCAGTTCAGCTCGCAGATCCGCATCGCCCGGCCGATCTCCGTGGACCGCACCGAAATCACCATCTACTGCATCGCCCCCAAGGGCGAGAGCGACGAAGCCCGGGCCCGGCGCATCCGCCAGTACGAAGACTTCTTCAACGTCAGCGGCATGGCCACCCCCGACGACCTGGAGGAATTCCGCTCCTGCCAGCTCGGCTACCAGGGCAGCACCACGGCCTGGAACGACATGTCCCGCGGCGCCGAGCATTGGGTCCAGGGGGCGGACGACGCAGCGAAAGAAATCGACCTGCAACCGATCCTCAGCGGGGTGCGCACCGAGGACGAAGGCCTGTTCGTGATGCAGCACAAGTACTGGCAGCAAACCATGCTCGCGGCCCTGGAGCTTGAAGCCTCTCGCCGGATCGACGTGGAGGCCGTGCAATGACCATTTCCTACGACGCCGTGCGCGATTTCCTGTATCGCGAAGCCCGCTACCTGGACGACAAGGACTGGGACAGCTGGCTGGAACTCTACGCCCCGGACGCCACCTTCTGGATGCCCTCCTGGGACGACAGCGACCAGTTGACCGAAGACCCGCAGCGGGAAATCTCGCTGATCTGGTACGGCAACCGCAGCGGCCTGGAAGACCGGGTGTTCCGCATCAAGACCGAGCGCTCCAGCGCCAGCATTCCCGACACCCGCACCTCCCACAACCTGAGCAATATCGAGCTGCTGGAGCAGGGCGACGGCCAGTGCAAGCTGCGCTTCAACTGGCACACCCTGAGCTTTCGCTACAAGACCGTGGACAGCTACTTCGGTTGCAGCTTCTACACCCTCGACCTGCGGGGCGAAAACCCGCTGATCCTGGCCAAGAAAGTCATCCTGAAGAACGACTACGTTCGCCAGGTCGTCGATATCTACCACCTCTGAGGCGACTGCCATGAGCCATCAAATCGCACTCAATTTCGAAGACGGCGTCACCCGTTTCGTCAACGCCAACCCGGGCGAAACCGTGGCCGACGCCGCCTACCGCCAGGGCATCAATATTCCCCTGGACTGCCGCGACGGCGCCTGTGGCACCTGCAAGTGCCTGGCCGAAGCCGGGCGCTACGAGCTGGGGGAGGACTACATCGAGGACGCTCTGAGCGCCGACGAGGCCGAGCAGGGCTTTGTCCTCACCTGCCAGATGCGCGCCTTGAGCGACTGCGTGGTGCGGGTGCCGGCCTCGTCCCAGGTCTGTCGCGCCGGGCAGGCCACCTTCCAGGCCAGCATCAGCGCGGTGCGCCAGCTGTCCGACAGCACCATCGCCCTGTCGATCAAGGGCGAGGCCCTGAACCAGCTGGCGTTTCTGCCGGGGCAGTACGTCAACCTTGGCGTGCCTGGCAGCGAGCAGACCCGCGCCTATTCCTTCAGCTCCCTGCAGCGCGATGGCGAAGTCAGTTTCCTGATCCGCAATGTGCCCGGCGGCCTGATGAGCAGCTTCCTCACCAGTCTCGCCAAAGCCGGCGACAGCATGACCCTGGCCGGGCCCCTGGGCAGCTTCTACCTGCGGGACATCCGCCGACCCTTGCTGTTGCTGGCCGGTGGCACCGGGCTGGCGCCGTTCACCGCGATGCTGGAGAAGATTGCCGAGCAGGGCAGTGAGCACCCGTTGCATTTGATCTACGGCGTGACCAACGACTTCGACCTGGTGGAACTGGAGCGCCTGGAAGACTTTGCCGCGCGCATCCCGCAGTTCAGCTTCAGCGCCTGCGTGGCCAACCCCGAGAGCCAGTACCCGCGCAAGGGCTACGTGACCCAGCACATCGAACCGGCGCACCTCAACCAGGGCGA
>NZ_VYKE01000023.1:0-66025 GCF_032424515.1 Pseudomonas sp. JV245A | reverse complement strand
TCGCAGGCTCGGCAGCGGCTACTGGTATTGGGGGGTGTTGGGGGAGATACAAAAATGCCCGCATTGCTGCGGGCATTTTTTGTTGTGGGTCGGTGCTTACTGATCGTCGAAATAGCGTTCGTGCCAGTCCACCAGGGGCTGCGGCGAATTGAGCTTCTGGCCGTAGATCACCGAGTAGGACAGTACGTTCTGCACGTACTGGCGGGTTTCGTCGAAAGGAATGCTTTCCACCCAGACATCGAAACTCAGGTGGTCGGCCCCCTTGAGCCACTGGCGCACCCGCCCGGGGCCGGCGTTGTAGGCGGCGGAAGCCAGTACCCGGTTGCCGTTGAACTGGCTGTGGACCTGGCTCAGGTAGGCGGCGCCCAACTGGATGTTCTTGTCCGGGTCCAGCACTTGCTGGGGCGAGGCCAGGGGAATGCTGAACTTGCGCGCGGTTTCCTTGGCGGTGCCGGGCATCAGTTGCATCAGGCCGCTGGCGCCGACGCCGGAACGGGCGTCGTCCATGAAGGCGCTTTCCTGGCGGGTAATGGCGAACACCCAGCTGGAATGCAGGCCGCGAACCTTGGCTTCGCGCACCAGGGTGTCGCGGTGGGCCATGGGGAAGCGGATGTCCAGGTCATCCCAGTACTGGGCCTGGCTGATGGTGCGAATGGCCGGGAAGTACCATTTCAGGTCGTAGGCCAACTTGGCCTGGGCAACCATTTCGTCGCGGTTGAAATGCCGGCTGACGTGGTACCACTCGCGGCGGCCGTCGACGATCTGCCCGCGGGCATGCAGCTCCAGGGCACGGCGTACACCCGGGGTGTTGCGTACCTTGTTGATCACGGCCTGGCTGAGCATCAGCGGCTGGTTGTTGAGCTGGTAGGGCGCCTTGGCGTGATCGGCGGCAAGGAAACCGTAGAAATCCCGCTCACGGGCCAGGCCCTTGAACAATACCTGGGCCTGAGGGTTCTTCGGTTCGGCCAGTTCCAGGCTACGGGCCTGCCAGTAGCGCCAGCGGTTGGTGGTGGCCAGGTCCTGGGGCAGCTTGCGGGTCAGCTGGTAGGCGTCTTCCCAGCGCGCCAGGCGCAGCAGCAGGCGCAGGCGCCATTCGGAGACGGTGTTGTCCCGCAGCTCGGGATCGTACTTGGTCATCACGTCCAGGGCGCGGCTGTCGAAGCGCCGTGCCAGGGTCAGGCCGATCTCGCGGGCGATGGCCACTTTTTCGTCACGGGAAAAGTGCATGCTGCTGGCATAGCCATCCAGCAGGGCCATGGCCTTGTCCGGATCCTGGCGCGCCAGGCGGCGCAGGCCGAGGCCAACCACGTCGGACATGGCTTCATCGGCAGGCTGGAAGCGCGAGGGCTGGCTCAGCAGTTCGGGTTTTTGCGCCACGTCCACCAGCAGGCGGCCCTGGGGCGCCAGGGTGGTCATGCTCTTTACCAGGCTGTTGGCCAGGGGATAGTTGCGGGCCTCGGCGGCCAGTTTGGCTCGCTGCCAGCGCTTCTGTTCGGTCAACTGGCCTTCGGCGGCCCACTGGGCGAACAACGCGTCGCAGGCAGCAGGTTGGGATTTGCCGGTCAGCCAGAGCTTCTCGGTGGCGGCGTAGCCTTCGGCCTTGAGGTTGTGCCCCAGCTGGTACTGGCCATTGAGGCAGTCCAGTTCGGTGAAGTTGAGTTTCGGATCGTAGTACTTGGTGAAGGTCGCCCAGTCGCCGCGTTCGGCCAGCCAGCGCAACCAGCGCAGTTTCATCCAGTTGGCCTGGGGCAGGTCCCCATGTTCGGCGAGGAACTTCTCGATCTCGGGGTTGCTGGCGGATTTCAGCCGGGCGGTGAGCTCGTCGTAGGCCAGGTAGGGCTCCAGCGGATAGTCGCGCAGCGCATCGGCATAACGGAAATAGGGGCCGGAATCGCCTTTGGCCAGGGCGCGCTTGGCTTCATCGTAATACTGGCGCTGTAGAGTCAGGTCTGCCGCCTGGGCGCAGTGGACGGCTGTGGTGGAAAGAAGCAGGCAAGATAAAACACTGAAAAGGCGACTGCGCATGAGACATCCGGGCAGAGAAATCATGACAAGTGCCGACAGGGCCAACACTGATTGCTCACTAGCTTAGCCTTTTGCCAGCAACCGGTGAAAGCTTTGCCGGCCTGCTGGCATCAGTTGGCAACAAATGTGCCGCGAGCGCCCTCGTGGGCGAAATACCCGGCCTTCTGCGGGCTCAACTCAGGTAGAATGCGCGCCCGGTTTTTGGAGAAGAACATGACCCTGCTCAAATTCAGCGATGTGTCCCTTGCTTTCGGCGCCATGCCGTTGTTGGACAAGGTGTCCTGGCAGATCGCCCGTGGTGAGCGGGTGTGCATCATCGGCCGTAACGGTACTGGCAAATCCAGCATGATGAAGCTGGTCAAGGGCGATCAGAAGCCCGACGACGGCTCCGTATGGCGCGCACCCGGTCTGAAGATCGGCGAATTGCCCCAGGAATTGCCGGTGGCCGACGAGCGGACCGTGTTCGACGTGGTCGCCCAGGGCCTGGACGGTGTCGGCGAGTTGCTGGCTCAGTACCACCACCTGAGCCAGAACATCGTCACCGACGCCGATCTGGAAAAACTGATGCACGTCCAGCACGACCTCGAAGCCCGTGACGGCTGGCGCCTGCAACAACTGGTGGACAGCACCCTGAGCCGCCTGCAGCTGCCGGCCGACAAGACCCTCGCCGAGTTGTCCGGCGGCTGGCGTCGTCGCGTGCTGCTAGCCCAGGCCCTGGTGTCCGAGCCGGACCTGCTGCTGCTCGACGAGCCCACCAACCACCTGGACATCGGTGCCATCGCCTGGCTGGAAGAGGCGCTGAAGGATTTCCAGGGGGCCGTCCTCTTTATTACCCACGACCGTTCCTTCCTGCAGAACCTGGCCACCCGCATCCTCGAACTGGACCGCGGCGGCCTGATCGACTGGAACGGCGACTACGCCAGCTTCCTGGTGCACAAGGAAGCCATGCTGGCGGCGGAAGAAACCGCCAACGCGCTGTTCGACAAGCGCCTGGCCCAGGAGGAAGTCTGGATTCGCCAGGGCATCAAGGCCCGGCGCACCCGCAACGAAGGCCGCGTGCGCGCCCTCAAGGCGCTGCGTGTCGAGCGCAGCGAACGTCGCGAGCGTACCGGCAAGGCCAATATCCAGCTGGAAACCGCAGACAAGTCCGGCAAGCAGGTGATGGTGCTGGAGAACGTCAGCTTCGCTCACCCGGACGGTCCGTTCCTGGTCAAGGACTTCTCCATGGTCCTGCAGCGCGGCGACCGCATCGGCCTCTTGGGCGCCAACGGTACCGGCAAGACCACGCTCCTCAAGCTGATGCTCGGTGGCCTGGTGCCCAGCAGCGGTAAGGTGGAAGAGGGTACGCGTATCGACGTGGCCTACTTCGACCAGTTGCGCCATCAACTGGATCTGGAAAAGACCGTGATCGACAACGTCGCCGAAGGTCGCGACTTCATTGAGATCGATGGCCAGAGCCGCCACGTGCTGAGCTACCTCGGCGACTTCCTGTTCAGCCCGCAGCGTGCTCGCACGCCGGTCAAGGCGTTGTCTGGCGGCGAACGTGCGCGGTTGCTGCTGGCCAAGCTGTTCAGTAAACCGGCCAACCTGCTGGTGCTCGATGAACCGACCAACGACCTGGATGTGGAAACCCTCGAACTGCTGGAAGAGGTGCTGCTGACCTTCCAGGGCACTGTGCTGATGGTCAGCCACGACCGGGCATTCCTCGACAACGTGGTGACCAGCACCCTGGTCTTCGAAGGCGAAGGCAAGGTGCGCGAGTACGTCGGCGGCTATCAGGACTGGTTGCGCCAGGGCGGTTCGCCGCGGTTGCTGGGAGTGACCGAGAACAAGTCCGGCAAGGCCGAGCTGAATTCTGCAGTGGTGGCACCGGTACAGGCGGCTCCGGCTCCTGCCCAGGAAGCGCCGGCGGCGAAAAAGAAGCTCAGCTACAAATTGCAGCGCGAGCTTGAGGCTTTGCCGGGGCAGATCGATGCCATGGAGCAGCAGATCGCCGGGGTCGAGGCGGAAATGGCCGACGCTGGTTTCTATCAGCGCCCGGCGGCGGAAACTGCGGCGGTAATTGCCCGCCTTGAGCAGTTGAATGCCGAACTGGAGCAGATGGTCGAGCGCTGGGCCGAACTGGATGCCTGAGTGACCGGTTGCTGATAAAAAAGCCCGACTGCAGAGTCGGGCTTTTTTTCAGTGCGCTTGCCAGCTTTTGGGAGCCGGCAACCCTCGGGGCGGGTTCAGCGTTTGACCAGGTGCACGGCCAGCACGTCGCAAGGTGCGCCGTGCAGGACGTCATTGGCGGTGGAGCCCAGCAGCAGGGCCAGGCCATGTCGGCCGTGGCTGCCGACCACGATCAGGTCGCATTCCTGCTCCTTGGCCAGGTGATGGATTTCCTGGCGCGGCTGGCCGTAGGTCAGGTGACTGTATTCCTTGGTCAGCTCCGGGTACTTGTTGATCAGCCGATCAAGACGCTCCCGGGCCTGGTCGAACTGTTGCTGCTGCAACTGCGAAAGATCCATGGGGACGTCGCCCCCGAAGGCCATGGCCATGGGTTCGACAATGTGCACCAGGGACAGCTTGGCTCCATTGCTCACCGACAGTTCGCGAGCACGGTGGATAACAGGATCGCACTCTTCGGTTAGATCTACGGCGACCAGAATATGGTGGTAGGGCATGAGGTGCTCCTCCTGAGGGTTGCAATAGCTTCAAGTATGGCTGGTTTCAAGCGGGTTGGTTTGACCCAGGTCCCGCTCATCAAAAATCGAGAGTACAGATATGACGGTCTGGATAGTGGTGTCAATCCTTGCGGTAGTTCTCAGTCCGCTGGCGTGGTTGCGACCTTCTCGTCGCCAGAGCGGGTTGATCGCCTTGCGCATGGAGGCGCGACGCATGGGCCTGGCCATGCAACTGGCCCCTCAGGAGTGGCCGCACTGGCTGGGCCAGGAGCCGCCCAACCCTTGCCCGCAGTATCACCGGCCACGACGCAGCGGGCAGCCTGTGTGTTGGAGTTATTGGCAGATCGCGCCGGGCAACTGGGTCAATCAGTGGCGCGAGCCCTGTGTCGATGAGCCACTGCTCAAGCACTTCCAGGCCTTGCCGGCAGGGGTGTTCAAGGTCGAGGCGGACAAGCAGATGATCGCCCTGTACTGGAACGAGCGCGGCGAGGTCAGTGTTTTGCAGGATATTGCCTCGGTGCTCAAGGCGTTGGCCTGAGTCATCCAGGGGAGGGTGCGCGCGGCAATCGCGGGCAGCCGGCAATAAAAAGCCCGATATCAGCATCGGGCGGGGATGGCCAGGCAGGCCGGTAATCTCGTGGCTGCCACCCGGGGTGGCCTCTTGCAGAATGGGGCGGTGCCCCTGTCGCACAAACTGTGCGGCTTCTTCAGATATTTTCCCAGCGTAGTCGCTCTTTCTCCCATTCAGTGGGAGATTTAGGGCGCATTTTCTAAATATAGATCCTATGAATGGTTATGAATGCAGGGGCGTGTTGATCGTCCAGGGAGCAATGGAGTGACCGCAAAGTCGCGTTTCAAACAGCATTTTGGACGATTGACAATTGCCGGATTTTCCCTGAATGTGGCGTACCCAAATCAAACGGGCGTATGAAATGAGCGTTTGCATCGCAGGCGGCTCTATACAGAATCCCGACTATCGCGTTGGCGGGTGTGCCTGGCGGATTGGCGTTAGCATCGACGGTGACGTTAGTGCCATGCCAGAAGTCAGCGTCCGACGTGTACTGTTCAGCTTCCATATCGTGGAGATCAGTTGATGATTTACGAAGGTAAAGCCATCACGGTTAAGGCTCTTGAAAGTGGCATCGTCGAATTGAATTTCGACCTCAAGGGTGAGTCCGTCAACAAGTTCAACCGTCTAACCCTGAACGAATTGCGTCAGGCTGTTGACACCATCAAGGCAGATGCTTCGATCAAGGGCGTGATCGTCAGCAGCGGCAAGGACGTGTTCATCGTCGGCGCCGACATCACCGAGTTTGTCGACAACTTCAAGCTGCCGGATGCCGAGCTGGTGGCAGGCAACCTCGAAGCCAACAAGATCTTCAGCGATTTCGAAGACCTCAACGTGCCAACCGTTGCCGCGATCAACGGCATCGCCCTGGGCGGCGGCCTGGAAATGTGCCTGGCGGCGGACTACCGCGTCATGGCTGCCAGTGCCAAGATCGGCCTGCCGGAAGTCAAGCTGGGCATCTACCCGGGCTTCGGCGGTACCGTGCGCCTGCCGCGTCTGATCGGTGCCGACAACGCCATCGAGTGGATTGCCGCCGGCAAGGAAAACCGTGTTGAAGACGCGCTGAAAGTCGGTGCCGTCGACGCCGTAGTTGCTCCCGACAAACTCAAGGACGCCGCTCTGGCCCTGGTCAAGCGCGCCATTTCCGGCGAGTTCGACTACAAGGCCAAGCGCCAGCCGAAGCTGGAAAAGCTCAAGCTCAACGCCATTGAGCAGATGATGGCTTTCGAAACCGCCAAAGGTTTCGTGGCCGGCCAGGCTGGCCCGAACTACCCGGCACCGGTCGAAGCGATCAAGACCATTCAGAAAGCCGCCAACTTTGGCCGCGACAAAGCCTTGGAAGTAGAGGCCGCCGGCTTCGTCAAACTGGCCAAGACCTCTGCTGCGCAAAGCCTGATCGGCCTGTTCCTGAACGATCAGGAACTGAAGAAAAAGGCCAAGGCCTACGACGAAATCGCCAAGGACGTGAAGCAGGCCGCCGTGCTCGGCGCCGGTATCATGGGTGGCGGCATCGCCTACCAGTCGGCCTCCAAAGGCACGCCGATCCTGATGAAGGACATCAACGAACACGGCATCGAGCAGGGGCTGGCGGAAGCCGCGAAACTGCTGGTGGGCCGTGTTGACAAAGGCCGCATGACCGCCGCGAAGATGGCTGAAGTGCTCAACGGCATTCGTCCGACCCTGTCCTACGGTGACTTCGGCAACGTCGACCTGGTGGTTGAAGCCGTGGTCGAGAACCCCAAGGTCAAGCAGATCGTGCTGGCTGAAGTGGAAGGCCAGGTCAAGGAGGACACCATCCTGGCGTCCAACACCTCGACCATTTCCATCAGCCTGCTGGCCAAGGCCCTCAAGCGTCCGGAAAACTTCGTCGGCATGCACTTCTTCAACCCGGTGCACATGATGCCGCTGGTGGAAGTGATCCGTGGCGAGAAGTCCAGCGAACTGGCGGTAGCGACCACCGTTGCCTACGCCAAGAAAATGGGCAAGAACCCGATCGTGGTCAACGACTGCCCGGGCTTTTTGGTCAACCGCGTGCTGTTCCCGTACTTCGGCGGTTTCGCCAAGCTGGTCAGCGCCGGTGTGGACTTCGTGCGCATCGACAAGATCATGGAGAAATTCGGCTGGCCAATGGGCCCGGCGTACCTGATGGACGTGGTTGGCATCGACACCGGCCACCACGGTCGTGACGTCATGGCCGAAGGCTTCCCGGATCGCATGAAGGACGATCGCCGCTCGGCCGTGGACGTGCTCTACGAAGCCAAGCGCCTGGGCCAGAAGAACGGCAAGGGCTTCTACGCCTACGAAACCGACAAGAAGGGCAAGCAGAAGAAGGTGGCCGATCCGTCGGTGCTGGAAGTGCTCAAGCCGATTGTCTACGAACAGCGTGAAGTCACCGACGAAGACATCATCAACTGGATGATGATCCCGTTGTGCCTGGAAACCGTTCGTTGCCTGGAAGACGGCATCGTTGAAACCGCTGCCGAAGCTGACATGGGCCTGGTCTACGGCATTGGTTTCCCTCCATTCCGTGGCGGTGCGCTGCGCTACATCGATTCCATCGGTGTTGCCGAGTTCGTTGCCCTGGCCGACCAGTACGCCGATCTGGGCGCGCTGTACCACCCGACCGCGAAGCTGCGTGAAATGGCCAAGAACGGCCAGAGCTTCTTCGGTTAAGCGCCCACACTAGAGCGAGAGTGAACATATGAGCTTGAATCCTAGAGACGTCGTGATTGTCGACTTCGGTCGTACTCCGATGGGCCGCTCCAAGGGCGGCATGCACCGCAACACCCGCGCCGAAGACATGTCGGCGCACCTGATCAGCAAACTGCTGGAACGCAACGCCAAGGTCGACCCGGCGGAAGTCGAGGATGTGATCTGGGGCTGCGTCAACCAGACCCTGGAGCAGGGCTGGAACATCGCACGCATGGCGTCGCTGATGACCCAGATCCCGCACACCTCGGCCGGCCAGACCGTCAGCCGCCTGTGTGGCTCGTCCATGAGTGCTTTGCACACTGCCGCGCAAGCGATCATGACCGGCAACGGTGACGTGTTCGTGGTCGGCGGCGTCGAGCACATGGGCCACGTGAGCATGATGCACGGTGTCGATCCGAACCCGCACATGTCCCTGTACGCAGCCAAAGCCTCCGGCATGATGGGCCTGACCGCCGAGATGCTGGGCAAGATGCACGGTATCACCCGTGAGCAGCAGGACGCCTTTGGCGTGCGCTCCCACCAGCTCGCCCACAAGGCGACTGTGGAAGGCAAGTTCAAGGATGAAATCATCCCGATGCAGGGTTACGACGAGAACGGTTTCCTGAAACTGTTCGACTACGACGAAACCATCCGTCCCGAGACCACCCTGGAGAGCCTGGCGGCCCTGAAGCCGGCGTTCAACCCTAAAGGTGGTACCGTGACTGCCGGTACTTCGTCGCAGATCACCGACGGTGCCTCGTGCATGATCGTGATGTCGGCCCAGCGTGCCCAGGACCTGGGTATCCAGCCGATGGCGGTGATTCGTTCGATGGCCGTTGCAGGTGTGGATCCGGCCATCATGGGCTATGGTCCAGTACCGGCCACGCAGAAAGCCCTGAAGCGCGCGGGCCTGGGCATCAACGATATCGACTTCTTCGAGCTCAACGAAGCTTTCGCTGCACAGGCCCTGCCAGTGCTGAAAGATCTGAAAGTGCTCGACAAGATGAACGAGAAGGTTAACCTGCACGGCGGCGCGATCGCCCTGGGTCACCCGTTCGGTTGCTCCGGCGCACGTATCTCCGGGACCCTGCTTAACGTCATGAAGCAGAATGGCGGCACCTTCGGGGTGTCCACCATGTGCATCGGCCTTGGCCAGGGTATCTCGACCGTCTTCGAACGCGTTTAAGCGTTGGGTTGATGGAAGCCGGGGCCCAGTGCCCCGGTTTTTGTTTTTCTGAAGATTTGTTTGTCTTTATTTTGAAAAAAATTGCACGAGGGCCAGAGCATGCAGTTACAACCCGGGCTCTATCAGCATTACAAGGGGCCGCAGTACCGCGTTTTCAGCGTGGCGCGGCACTCGGAAACGGAAGAAGAAGTGGTGTTCTACCAAGCCCTGTATGGGGATTACGGCTTTTGGGTGCGGCCCTTGAGCATGTTCCTGGAGTCGGTCGAAGTTGACGGCGAGCAGGTCCCGCGCTTTGCTTTGGTGCAGGCCGAACCCAGTCTTTTTTCACCGGCATGAGTACAGGTCGCGCAGTACCCTGCGCTTGACCTCACCCTGTTGCCACTATATATAGCGGTGCCGCGTCAGGCGCCAACCGCCTTTCACTTCTCGAATTCAGGAATTTTCTGATCCATGGGCAAATCGCTGGTCATTGTGGAATCCCCGGCTAAGGCCAAGACCATCAACAAGTACTTGGGTAACCAATACGTGGTGAAGTCGAGTATCGGCCATATCCGAGACCTGCCCACCAGCGGTTCGGCAAGTGCCGCCAAGGAGCCAGCCGCCAAGCGTGGCAAGGCCGCTGCGGGCGAAGCCCCGGCTCTGTCGCCGAAGGAAAAGGCTCGCAAGCAGCTGGTGTCGCGCATGGGCGTCGATCCCGAGCACGGCTGGAAAGCCAAGTACGAAATCCTCCCTGGCAAGGAAAAGGTCATCGAAGAGCTGCGCCGCCTTGCCAAGGATGCCGACACCATCTATCTCGCAACGGACTTGGACCGCGAAGGGGAAGCCATTGCCTGGCACCTGCGGGAAGCCATCGGCGGTGATGACAGCCGCTACAAGCGCGTGGTGTTCAACGAAATCACCAAGAAGGCGATCCAGGAAGCCTTCTCCCAGCCGGGCGAGCTGGACATTGATCGAGTCAATGCCCAGCAGGCGCGACGCTTCCTCGACCGCGTGGTGGGCTACATGGTTTCGCCGCTGCTGTGGGCGAAGATTGCCCGTGGCCTGTCTGCCGGTCGCGTGCAGTCGGTAGCCGTGAAGCTGGTGGTGGAGCGCGAGCGTGAGATTCGTGCCTTCATCCCGGAAGAATACTGGGAAGTACACGCTGACCTGGGCACTGCCAAGGGCTCGAATGTGCGTTTTGAAGTGGCCCGTGAAAACGGCGAAGCCTTCAAACCGCTCAACGAAGCACAGGCCATGGCCGCCCTGGAGAAGCTCAAGGCCTCGGCCTACAGCGTCGCCAAGCGTGAAGACAAGCCCACCAGCAGCAAGCCATCGGCGCCGTTCATCACCTCCACCCTGCAGCAGGCTGCGAGCAATCGCCTGGGCTTCGGCGTGAAGAAGACCATGATGATGGCCCAGCGTCTGTATGAAGCCGGCTACATCACCTATATGCGTACCGACTCCACCAACCTCTCGGCCGATGCCGTGGCGATGGCGCGTACCTATATCGAAGACGAGTTCGGCAATAAGTACCTGCCGGCTTCGCCCAATGTCTACAGCAGCAAGGAAGGGGCCCAGGAGGCGCACGAAGCGATTCGTCCGTCCGATGTGAACACCCACCCAAGCAAGCTGTCGGGCATGGAACGTGACGCTGAGCGCCTCTACGAGCTGATTTGGCGCCAGTTCGTCGCCTGCCAGATGCTGCCGGCGCAATACCTGTCCACCACCGTCAGCGTCGCCGCTGGCGACTTCGAGCTGCGTGCCAAGGGCCGCATCCTCAAGTTCGACGGTTACACCCGGGTCATGCCGCAGATGGCCAAGCCGGGCGATGACGATGTGCTGCCGGAAATGGCCCAGGGCGAAGTGCTGAAGCTGATCAAGCTCGATCCGAGCCAGCACTTCACCAAGCCCCCGGCGCGTTACTCCGAAGCCAGCCTGGTGAAGGAAATGGAAAAGCGCGGCATTGGTCGTCCTTCGACCTATGCGGCAATCATTTCGACCATCCAGGATCGCGGCTATGTGACCCTGCACAACCGTCGTTTCTATTCGGAAAAGATGGGCGACATCGTCACTGAGCGCCTTTCCGAGAGCTTCTCCAATCTCATGGACTACGGCTTCACCGCCGGCATGGAAGAGAATCTCGATGACGTGGCCCAGGGCGAGCGCGACTGGAAGAACGTCCTCGACGAATTCTACGGCGACTTCAAGAAGAAGCTCGAAGTGGCCGAGGGCGCCGAAAGCGGCATGCGCGCCAACCAGCCGGTAATGACCGATATCCCATGCCAGACCTGCGGCCGGCCGATGCAGATCCGTACCGCCTCCACTGGCGTGTTCCTCGGCTGCTCGGGCTACAGCCTGCCACCCAAGGAACGTTGCAAGGCCACCGTCAACCTGGTGCCTGGCGACGAGATCGCCGCGGATGACGAGGGCGAGTCCGAATCCCTGGTGCTGCGCGGCAAGCATCGTTGCCCGATCTGCAGTACGGCGATGGATGCCTACCTGCTGGACGAAAAGCGCAAGCTGCACATCTGCGGTAACAACCCGGATTGCGCCGGCTACGAGATCGAAGAGGGCAGCTACCGGATCAAGGGGTATGAAGGCCCGAGCCTGGAGTGTGATAAGTGCGGCAGCGAGATGCAGCTCAAGACCGGCCGTTTCGGCAAGTTCTTCGGTTGCACCAACCCGACCTGCAAGAACACTCGCAAGCTGCTGAAAAGCGGTGACGCGGCGCCGCCGAAGATGGACCCGGTGAAGATGCCCGAGCTCAAGTGCGAGAAGGTCAACGACACCTACATCCTGCGCGATGGCGCTTCGGGCCTGTTCCTGGCGGCCAGTCAGTTCCCGAAAAACCGCGAGACCCGTGCGCCGTTGGTGCTGGAACTGATCCCGCACAAGGATGAGATCGATCCCAAGTACCACTTCCTCTGCGAAGCTCCGCAGAAGGACCCGGACGGCCGCCCTGCGGTGGTGCGCTACAGCCGCAAGACCAAGGAGCAGTACGTGCAGACCGAAGTCGACGGCAAGCCGACCGGCTGGCGTGCCTTCTACGACGGCGGTAAATGGAAGGTCGAAGACAAGCGCTAAGTGCTTGGCCTGCCGAGGGCTAGCTTCTCGGTGTAGCGACCAACAGGGCCGCATGACTCCTTCAAGGGGGCATGCGGCCTTTCTTTTGCTTGCGGCAAGCTGGAGTGATCCCTGAAACTGTGCCGTCTGCATCTGGTTCTCTTTTCGCAGTGGAGGCTGCCCATATGGCCCACGAGCTCTATACCCGTACCAATCAGAAAATCTACTTTGCCGGTCTGTCGCTCGAAGCCCTGGCACGCGCTGAGGAAGGGCGGGCCATGAATGCCCAGGCGCAGGTCCAGGCGGGGCGCGAGTCGGTGCTGTTCCACCTGTACGGGGCCTTGCTGGGGCTGTGCCATGAAATTGCCGGGTTCTATCGGCTGCCGCAGGCCAATGCGGCCCGGGTCGAGCAGATCCTCAATCGTGAAGTGCTGCAAAGCATTGCCATTCCCGAGCTGGCAGAGCTGGTGGAATTGGCGCACAGCCCGCAAACCTGGCTGGCGCAACTGCTGTCTGCTTACAGCGAGCTGTTTCAGCCGCCACAGGCGCCGCACAAGCCCAAGGGCGACGTAACCCAGCCACTGATTGTTGCGGTCAATCTGGATGAAGAGGAGCCCGAGCAGGCACTGAGTCGGGAAGAGCTGGAAAGCTGGCGGCAGAACCTCAAGGCCCTGGCCATTCGTTTCAGGGATGGCCTTAACGAGTGTTGATCCTGAGCGCTGCTTGATTGGTGGCGTGACTATTTGATCAAGGAAGATTCATGCTGTTCTTCTTGCGTGACCAGGCGCTGCTTCGCCTGCTGAACGATTGCCGGGTGCGAGTGGTTCGTGCCCAGTCCAATACTGACTTGCTGGAAGTGCTCGACAGGCTGGAGATATTCCCCGGCGGTCTGGAATTCGACCATGTGCAGGCAATAACGCTTCTGGTCCTGGCGCTTGCCTCCCTGGCTGTCGCGCTGCTGATGGACGGCATGGGCGGGATGTTCTGGGTGTTTCTGGCTCTGTGTTTCTTTAGCTATTACGTCAGCAAAGGGGCCTCTGGCTCCTTGACTGATCTGGCGGCAAGCATCGTGCGCAAGTGCGTAATGTTTCATCATGGCTTGAGCGAGTCCGACAGCAGTGCCGACTGGCGCCTGAAAAGGCTGAACAACGAGTTCAGCGATTACCAGCGGGGTAATGAGCGACGTCATATCCAGGACTCGCTCCTGGGTGTCTACCAGGGGCCTCGCCAGTCCTTGGCGTTCGAGTATCACCATCTGCAGTACGTCAATTCCAGGCAAGAGCGTGGTGCCGGCGGCAGCTATCGCACTGTCTACGACACGTACAACCGCTACAGCCTGGTGCTGGATTTCCCGTGGGTGACAGAGATTACGGTTCGCTCCAGTCCCCTGGAAGTGTCATTGGCGGGGGAGCCGTTCAAGACCGGTCGCGACGATTTCGACCAGGTCTTTGTACTGCGCGGTAATGATCAGGCCTGTTGCGAACACTTCGCCAGGCCAGCAACCCTGGACCTCCTGATGGAGCTTTCACGCCACCTTTACCGGGTCAATCTGGAGTTTTCCAGTCAAGGGCGGCTCTGTCTGAGCTTTGATAATGCGGACATCATTGCCCATGCCGATCCGGGCTCGCTGAGTGACCTGGCGGTCTTTCGCGAGCGGATCAAGGCGGGTATCGAGTTGCCGAAGCTGTATTCACTGCTGGAGCTGGTGCATCGGTTGGCGCAGTTGCATGACGGCCATGCTCTTGCTGCTGTTCCAGATGTTCCTGAGGTTGGCAACTTGATCAAGGAAATGTAATGCAGTTTCTCAAGCACGATGCCGAGTTGGTGAAGTTGTTGGCCACTAGCAATGCAGAGGTGGCTCGAGCCAGGAGCAACGAGGATCTATTGAGGGTCATCGCCAGGCTCCAGTCCTTCAGGGGAGGGTTGGATTTCGATCATGCCCAGTCCTGGCTGCTGTTGATGCTGGCTATTGTGTCGGCGATCCCGGCCATGGCGGGTGTGGAGCTGATGTGGTTTGCGACGGCCTGCCTGGGTTTTGCCACCTTGTATACCTGGATGGGTCGTAAAGCCGTGTTAGACGAGTTACCGCAGAAAATAGCCCGTAAGTGTTCATTTCTCAGTAACGGCCTTTGGGACCCGGGCGGAACCGCCGATGAGCGTTTCACGCAACTGAGCAGTGAGTTCGACGACTATGATCGCGGCAATGACAGCCGCCGTATCGAGGCTTCAGCCAGGGGGACCTACCAGGGCCCGCGGCATCAGTTGTCCTTTGTCTTTCACCATCTGCGTTATGTGAACTCCCACTACAAACGCAAATCCGATGGCGAGAGCGAGCGGGTCTATGAGAGTTTCGATCGCTTCAGCCTGGTGGTGGACTTTCCTTGGGTCAGAGGAGTGATGGTGCGCAGTGATCTGCCAAATACCAAGAGCAAGAAGCGCAAAGTCTTTGAGACCACTTCCGATGACTTCAACAGAAGCTTCAATTTCACCGGTGATAGTGAGCTGGCTTGCGCGAAGTTCGCAACGCCCACCACCCTGGCTTTCTTGCTGGAACTTCGTCGGCGGCTGAAAAAGGTGAATCTGGAATTCTCCAGCGAGGGCCATTTATGTCTGAGCTTCGATGATGCCGAGGTCATGGCCTACAAGGATCCGGGCACGTTTGACGATCTGCCGAGCTTCTACGCCAATATCGAGCAGGGCCTGCCGTTGCCTAACCTGTTTCCGGTGCTGGCCTTGGTGCATGAGTTGGCGGAGCTGCACGACAACAATTTCGATCTTCCGCTGAAGGTCACTGATGAAATGGAGCAGTAGAGTATGGAGTTGTTGCTGGTCATCGCGATTGCCTTGGGCGTTCTTGCCTATGTGCACTACAACAAGATTGTCGGTGCGCATAACCGTGCCCAGCGGGCCTGGTCGGATGTGCTGACCTACCAGCGCCAGAGGATCAAGGTGCTGGACATGCTGGAGCCGCAAGTGGCTGGCTTCCAGGCTTATGAAAGCCAGTTGCTGGAAAAGATCGTTGGGCTGCGTAGTGCCATTGGTAGCTTGCCATCCGCAGCCGACGGTGATGCGCTCAAGTCGGTAGACCAGGGCACCAAGGCTTTGCTGGGCGGTTTGAATCTTGCGTTTGAGGCCTACCCCGACCTCAAGTCCGTCGAGTTGTTGAGCAACCTGATGCGTGAGGTTGCCGAGCAGGAAGGCAATATCGGTGGGGCGATTACCCTGTTCAACCTGAATGTGGAGCACTTCAACAACTCCATTCAGATGTTTCCCGGCTCCTTGGTCAATCGGTTGGCCCTGAAGAAGTCGCTGATCACGCCGTTTTCCGACAGCCAGGCCTCGGCGGGTTTTGAATACAAGCCGAATTTCTGAAGGGGGCTGGCGCGGGCTTGGGGTCGGTGTGGCTAGGTGTTGATTGCAAGGATCGGGAAGTAATTCCTGGTGAGGGGGCACGATCCCCCTGCAAGATCCTGAGCGGGGCGGGGGTGATGACTGATATAATCCCGCCCTTTCGTGGAGACCAGACCTTTATGCCAACGTCCTTTCTAGAAATTGTCGAGTTGCCAGACGGCCGTATCGAGCTGCGCAGAGCTGAGGACGAGGGTTCTCTGGTTACTTTGGATTTCTCCGAGGATGCCAAAGCCTTTCTGCAAGGTCAGCACGTGGAAGTGGCCAAGGCCATGTTGAGCGTCGGCGTACAGATGGCCGGTCGACTGGTTGAAGGTGAAATTGACAAGGAAGATGGCCCGCGGGTTCTGCACTAAGCCCGTCTATCGGGTTTCTCCGGTCATCCGTCGCATTTGTTCCGGCTTCTCAATCCTGGAGAAGCCTTGTGTCATTCAAGCGAAAATCCCACGCTTTCCCGGTGTTTCATCCCAGGCGAATATTCAGGCTCTGCGCATCGCCAGTACGTGCGGCGCTGATCAGCTGTTGCCGGGCGCTGGCGCTCAACGGGTTCAACCAGCTGACTACGGTATGACTGCGACCCAGGCGCAGGGCCTCGCAGGCGAGTTGTTGCGGGCTCTGATTGCCCCGGGGGTGCAGCAGCAGGATCCCCTCGCGATTCAGGCCGGCGTCCCGTAGCCAGCTTTGGGTCAGGCTGGAGGGCGGGGCGATCAGTGTCAGCCAGCGCGCGTCCTGGTCCTGGCTGAGTTCCCGTAGGATCGGTGCCAATAGGTTCAGGCAGTTCCCGGCGGCGCCGCGTAACGACAGCTCGCTGAAGGCTTCTGGATCTTTGTTCCAGGGCGATTCGACCACTTCCTTGAGGGCGGGCGCCAATGGCTGGGCCAGGAACGCCTCGAACAGTGGCAGTTGTGCTTGCTGTGGTGTGTGGGGGAACTGCATGGAGCCTCCTTTAGCGGCGAATGACGCCGACACTCAAGCCTTCGATCACCAGATCCTGATCTTTCAGGTTGACTTCGATGGGGGCGAATTCAGGGTTCTCGGCAATCAGCCAGACCTTGCTGCCTTCGCGCTTGAAGCGCTTGACCGTGACCTCATCACCGATGCGCGCCACCACGACCTGGCCATTGCGGGCCTCGCGAGTGGTGTGTACCGCCAACAGGTCACCGTCGAAGATGCCGATGTCCTTCATGCTCATGCCATGGACGCGAAGCAGGTAGTCGGCGCGAGGGTGGAAGAAGGTCGGGTTGATATTGCAGGACTCTTCGATGTGCTGCTGGGCCAGGATCGGTGCACCGGCGGCGACACGGCCAATGATCGGCAGGGTATCGTCGGCCTTGGCTTCGAAGCCGGGAATGCGGATTCCGCGGGAGGCACCCGGGGTCATCTCGATGGCGCCTTTGCGGGCCAGGGCCTTGAGGTGTTCCTCAGCGGCGTTGGGCGATTTGAATCCCAGTTCCTGGGCAATTTCCGCACGGGTGGGCGGGTAGCCGTTGTCTTCGAGGCAGCGTTTGATAAAAGCCAGAATCTCAGCTTGGCGTGGCGTCAGTTTTAGCATGTCGATCGCTCTGTCTTTTTATACAGTGACTGGGATTATATACAGTGAACGTCGCTTGGCAATCTTCCTTTTGCCTGTGGCGGCCGAGCGGTTGTCATCCGGGGGCCGCAATCCTGCGCCTAAGGCTGGCTACAGTGGCCGGCAGGTGTGATTAAATAGCGCGCCGGACGGCTTGCGCAGAGGCCGGCAGGCTTGACATTGCAAAGCCTGAAACGTATGTTTCAAACAAGTGTTTGTCAGGCGGAGTAGCCATGGCCCAGTCGGAAACCGTTGAACGCATTCTCGATGCTGCCGAGCAGTTGTTCGCGGAAAAAGGTTTTGCCGAAACCTCATTGCGGCTGATCACCAGCAAGGCCGGGGTCAACCTGGCAGCGGTCAACTATCATTTCGGGTCCAAGAAGGCCTTGATCCAGGCGGTATTCTCGCGTTTCCTCGGCCCGTTCTGCATCAGTCTCGATCGTGAGCTTGAGCGCCGTCAGTCCAGGCCGGAGAACAAGCCGAGCCTGGAAGAGCTGCTGGAAATCCTCGTCGAGCAGGCCCTGGTAGTGCAGCCGCGCAGCGGTAACGACCTGTCGATCTTCATGCGTCTGCTGGGGCTGGCGTTCAGCCAGAGCCAGGGGCACTTGCGGCGTTATCTGGAGGACATGTACGGCAAGGTGTTCCGCCGCTACATGCTGCTGGTCAACGAAGCGGCGCCGCGTATTCCGCCCATCGAGCTGTTCTGGCGCGTGCACTTCATGCTCGGTGCTGCGGCGTTCAGCATGTCCGGGATCAAGGCGCTGCGGGCTATCGCCGAAACCGATTTCGGGGTCAATACCTCCATCGAGCAGGTGATGCGCCTGATGGTGCCGTTCCTCGCCGCCGGCATGCGTGCCGAAACCGGCGTCACCGACGAAGTCATGGCCAGCGCCCAGCTCAAGCCGCGCAGCAAATCGGCCCCGGCAGCCGCCAAGGCCTGACCCACGGGTGGGCGCGACAGCTTACATCCGCTAAGCTAGCCGCCCATGCCGATTCTCGTTCTATATCCCGTGCCTTCCCTGCGCCGATGCTGCTCGGCCCGGCTGCATCCATGCGGATGCGGCTCGATCAGCGTTGCCTGGAAGCCATCGTAGTGCTTAAGGAATTTCTATGACTGCTGGCCTGCAAGGCTCTTTGATGGTGGACGTCGCCGGTACCTGGCTGACGGCCGAAGATCGCCAACTCCTGCGCCAGCCGCAGGTCGGTGGGTTGATCATCTTTGCCCGCAATATCGAACATCCGCGCCAGGTGCGGGAGCTGTGCGCGGCGATTCGGGCGATTCGCCCGGACCTGTTGTTGGCCGTGGACCAGGAGGGCGGTCGGGTGCAGCGTCTGCGCCAGGGCTTTGTGCGCCTGCCGGCCATGCGTGCTCTGGCCGACAATCCGAATGCCGAGTACCTGGCCGAGCAGTGTGGCTGGGTCATGGCCACCGAGGTGCTGGCGGTGGGGCTGGACCTGAGCTTCGCCCCGGTACTGGACCTTGATCACCAGCGCAGCGCGGTGGTGGGCAGCCGGGCTTTCGAGGGCGACCCCGAACAGGCGGCGTTGCTCGCCGGTGCGTTTATCCGCGGTATGAACAGCGCCGGCATGGCCGCTACCGGCAAGCACTTTCCCGGGCACGGCTGGGCCGAGGCCGACTCCCATGTGGCGATCCCCAATGACGAGCGCAGTCTGGATGAAATCCGCGCCAAGGACCTGCTGCCCTTTGCTCGTCTGAGCAAGCAGTTGGCGGCAGTGATGCCTGCGCACGTCATCTATCCGCAAGTCGACCCTCAACCGGCCGGCTTCTCGCGCTACTGGTTGCAGGACATCCTGCGTGGAGAGCTGCAATTTGACGGGGTGATCTTCAGTGATGACCTGTCCATGGCCGGCGCCCATGTCGTCGGGGACGCGGCAAGCCGGATCGAAGCGGCGCTGACCGCCGGTTGCGACATGGGGCTGGTATGCAATGACCGTGCTGCCGCCGAGCTGGCCCTGAGTGCCGTGCAGCGCCTCAAGGTGCAGCCTTCGCCACGCATCGCGCGGATGCGTGGCCAGGCCTTCGCCAATATCGAGTACAAGCAGGATCCGCGTTGGTTGGCGGCACTGGGTGCCCTCAAGGATGCCCAGTTGATCGACTGACGACTTCGCAAGGGGGCTCCGGGCAATTCTGGATGCCCCCGCACGTGGCCGGTCTCAGCGGCCGCCCTTGTTGTCCGGCAGTGGGGCGAACAAGGCTTCGATGTCGTCGCTCTGCAGCTTCCAGTCACCGGCCTTGCGCCCATCAAGCACGCCTGCCGCCAGGTCCGATTTTTCCTGCTGCAGGTGCTGGATCTTTTCTTCCACCGTACCTCGGGCAATCAGCTTGTAGACGAACACGGGCTTTTCCTGGCCGATGCGATAGGCGCGGTCGGTAGCCTGGCTCTCGGTGGCCGGGTTCCACCACGGGTCGTAGTGAATCACCGTATCGGCTTCGGTCAGGTTGAGGCCGACACCACCGGCCTTGAGACTGATCAGGAAAATCTGCAGCTTGCCGCTCTGGAAGTCCCGTACCGGAGTGCGCCGGTCCCGGGTCTGGCCAGTGAGCAAGGCGTAGGCGATGTTGCGCCGTTTCAGCTCGGCCTCGATCAGGCTCAGCATCGAGGTGAACTGCGAGAACAGCAGAATCCGCCGCCCCTCTTCAAACAGTTCTTCAAGCATTTCCATCAGGCTGTCGAGCTTGCCTGAGGAGCTGCCCCGTGTGGGTGGCGAGTCGTTGACCAGGCGCAGGTCGCAGCACACCTGGCGCAGTTTGAGCAGGGCTTCAAGAATGATGATCTGGCTGCGCGCCACACCTTTGCGGGTGATTTCGTCGCGCACTTTCTTGTCCATGGCCAGGCGCATGGTTTCGTAGACATCACGCTGCGCCTCGTTGAGCTCGACCCAGTGGATAATTTCGGTCTTGGGCGGCAGTTCGGTGGCCACTTGCTCCTTGGTACGGCGCAGCAGGAAGGGCTTGATCCGGCCGTTGAGGTGCTGCAGGCGCACCTCACTGGCGTGCTTTTCAATCGGTACCCGGTAGTCACGGTTGAAGCTCTTGGCATCGCCGAGCCAGCCCGGCAGCAGGAAGTGAAACAGCGACCAGAGTTCCCCCAGGTGGTTTTCCAGGGGCGTGCCGGACAGGCACAGGCGCTGCCGGGCGTTGAGCTCCCGGGCGGCCTGGGCGGCCTTGCTCGACGGGTTCTTGATGTACTGCGCCTCATCCAGGATCAGCACGTGCAAGGGTTGCGCCGCCAACCGCTCGATGTCCTTGGGTAGCAGCGCGTAAGTCGTCAACAGCAGGTCGTAGTCGGCCAGTTGTTCGAAATGTCTTTTGCGCCCGGCGCCATACAGTGCCAGGACCTTGAGTTGCGGAGTGAAGTGCGCGGCCTCGTCCAGCCAGTTGGGAATCAGGCTGGTGGGCATCACCACCATGCAGGGGCGGTCCAGGCGCCCGGCGTTTTTCTCGCTGAGAATGTGCGCCAGGGTCTGCAGGGTTTTCCCCAGCCCCATGTCGTCGGCGAGGATGCCGCCCACCTCCAGCTGTCGCAGGGACTGCATCCAGCTCAGTCCTTCGAGTTGGTAAGGGCGCAAGGTGGCATTCAAACCCTGCGGTACCGGCGCCGAGTAGTCCCTGATGTCCCGCAGGCGCTGGGCAAAGGTACGGATGTGCTCGCCGCCTTCCCAGAGCAGCGGCAGGTCCTGCAGCGGGTTGAGGCGCGTGGCGTCGGCGCTGCTCAGGCGCAGGGTGGTCTCTCCCGGTTCCTGCAGGTAGAACTCGCCCAGGGTCGCCAGTACCGGTTTCAGGCGGCCATAGGGCAGGGCCACTTGCAGCGGGCCATGGGGAGAGTTGAGGCGATTGGGGATGTTCACCAGGATCAACTCGTCGTCACGGCGCCTGGCCAGGCGTTCGGGGTTGAGGATCTCGGTGTGGGAGCGCATCAGGTTGAGCAGGATCGGCAGCAGGCTCAAGCGTTCGCCGTTGACGATGATCCCCAGTTCCAGGTCGAACCAGTCGCGCCCCGGCACTTCATCGACACTGGCATACCAGTCGTCCACCGCCGTTAGGTCGAAACCGAAGTCTTCGTCGATCTGCAGTTCCCAGCCCTGGCTGCGCAGCTTCGGCAACTCATTGAGGGTGAAGGTCAGCCAGGCGCTGTCGTTGACCATCTCGAACAACTCGCCGGCGCTTTCCGGCAGTGCCTTGCTCTGCCGGGTGGCGATCTTGAAGCCCAGGCCTCGCAATTGCTCGCGCCAGCCCTGCTCCAGCTCGGGCTGGCGCTTGATGCGCAGGCTCTGGTGTTCCTGGCGGATGATCACATCGGTGTTCTTCTGCCCGCTGGCGTATTCGCCCCTGTAGTTGAACGACAGTGCGGCGCGGTGCTGGATGTAGCGCTGCATCTTGCCGTTGCGCGGTTCGAAGGCGCTGAACTCGATGCTTGCCAGCCACAGCCGCGGCACCGGGCGCACGTCCTCCAGCAGTACCTGGGGCAGGGCAGCGGGGCGACGGCTGTCGAGGACTGCGGAGAGCTTTTCCAGCAGTTCGGCGTCCTGGGCTGCCGCCGGGTAGGCCAGGGTTTCCTCCACTTGTAGCAGCACCGCAGCGATGTGCTTGCAGTTGCTGCGTACTGGGCAGGTGCAGTGGGCGTCGATCAGCAGCAGGTTGCCCTTGCTCGATTCGCGCAGGGTGATGGTTTGCCGGTACATAGTGCCGCCGGAGCCTTCGCAACTGGCGGTGATAGCGCTGTCTCCGGCCGTGGCGATGCGCACGCGTTTTTCCAGGGCGTAGCGCCGGCCACGCTCCAAGGCTTGTTCCTTGAAGCGGTTGACCCAGGAGGGGGCCAGGGGTTTGGTCAGGGGCGGGGTCATAGGGACTTCGATCAGTCCGGAATTTCAGTTGGAGCGGGGCGCGGTGCCGGTGCGGTCAGCGAGGTGATCTTGATCAGCAGCGCCAGGTGGCCGTTGTCCAGGTAGTTGAGCTGGCCATTCTTGGTATGGCTCTGCTGTTTCAGGCGCTCGCTGCTGGTGACCAGGCCGTTGCTGTCGATCTGGTTGACCCAGAAGTCCGCGTCCACATCGGTGAAGCGCCCTAGCTTCAGGCTCAGGGTGCCTTCGATGGGGAACTGGCCGAACTGTTCCGGGCCATCGCTGAGGGCAACCTTTACCGGGGTTTCCCCCAGGGTCTGTTGCCAGGCCTTGTGCAACAGCACGCTGTAGCTGCCGCTGGCGCCGAGCTTTTCCACGATGCTGCCCAGGGCCGGGGTACGCAGGCTGTCCGGGCTCAGCCGTTGAGCGCCGGCGGCCCAGTCTTCGGGGGCTGCACGGCTGACGATCAGCGGCTCGGCGTTCTGCCGTACGAGGATCATTTCCACCTGGTACAGGTCATCGGCAAAGGCCGTTGGCGCGACCAGGGCCACGAGCAGGGTCAGGGAGCGGAACAGGCGCATGGGGCGTCCTTCAAGCAGATTTCGGGGTGAGGCGCTCAAACAGGGCCTCCAATGTATTAAAGCGCTCTTCCGGGCGCTCCATCGGCACCATGAACTTGAACAGGGTTGCGCCTTCGAATTTGTAGCGTTTGGGCTGGCCCTGGATCAGTTTGATCAAGGCCAGTGGGTCTACCGGTGTATCTGCGGCGAACTCGATGCGGCCGCCTTGTGGGCCGCCGTCGACCTTCTTGATCCCCAGTTGCTCGGCCTGGAGTTTGAGCAGGGTCAGGCGGATCAGGTTCTTGGTCGGCTCCGGCAGCAGGCCGAAGCGGTCGATCATCTCCACTTGCAGGTCCTTCAGGCCGTCCTCGTCGGTGGCCGACGCGATGCGCTTGTAGAGGATCAGGCGTGCGTGCACGTCCGGCAGGTAGTCCTCGGGAATCAGCGCCGGCAGGCGCAGGTTGATTTCCGGGCCGCCACCCAGTGGCTGGTCGAGGTTCGGTTGTTCGCCCTTGCGGATGGCCTTCACCGCGCGTTCGAGCATTTCCATGTAGAGGGTGAAGCCCACGGCCTGGATCTGCCCGCTCTGGCCGTCGCCCAGCAGTTCGCCAGCGCCACGGATCTCCAGGTCGTTGGTGGCCAGGACGAAGCCGGCTCCCAGGTCCTGGGTGTTGGCGATGGCCTCCAGGCGTTTTTCCGCGTCCGGGGTGATCTGCTGGCGCGGTGGCGTCAAGAGGTATGCGTAGGCCTGGTGGTGGCTGCGCCCGACCCGACCGCGCAACTGGTGCAACTGGGCCAGGCCGAACTTGTCGGCGCGCTCGATGATGATGGTGTTGGCGCTGGGCACGTCGATGCCGGTCTCGATGATGGTCGAGGCGATCAGCACGTTGAAGCGCTTGTGATAGAAGTCGCTCATCACCTGTTCGAGTTCGCGTTCGCGCATCTGCCCGTGGCCGATGCCGATCCGCGCCTCGGGCACCAGTTCTGCCAGGTCGGCGGCGCATTTCTCGATGGTCTTCACGTCGTTGTGCAGGTAGTACACCTGGCCGCCACGCAGCAGTTCGCGCAGCAGGGCCTCTTTGACCGTGCTCTTGTTCTGCTCCATGACGAAGGTGCGCACCGACAGGCGCCGGGCCGGCGGGGTGGCGATGATCGACAGATCGCGCATGCCCGAGACGGCCATGTTCAGGGTCCGCGGGATCGGCGTGGCGGTCAGGGTCAGGATGTCGACTTCGCTGCGCAGCGCCTTGAGCTGCTCTTTCTGGCGGACACCGAAACGGTGTTCTTCGTCGATGATCACCAGCCCCAGGTTCTTGATCTTCACATCGTCCTGCAACAGCTTGTGGGTGCCGATGACGATGTCGATCTTGCCTTCGGCGAGGTCCGCCACCGCAGCATTCACTTCCTTGGTGGACTTGAAGCGGCTCATCACTTCCACGGTCACCGGCCAGTCGGCGAAGCGGTCGCGGAAGCTGTTGTAGTGCTGCTGGGCGAGCAGGGTGGTGGGCACCAGAATCGCCACTTGCTTGCCGCCGTGGACCGCGATGAAGGCAGCGCGCATGGCCACTTCGGTCTTGCCGAAGCCCACGTCGCCGCATACCAGGCGGTCCATGGGCTTGCCCGACAGCATGTCCTCGCGCACCGCTTCGATGGTGCTCTGCTGGTCCGGGGTTTCCTCGAAGGGGAAGCCGGCGCTGAAGGTGGCGTAGTCGGCCTTCGGGTCAGCAAAGGCATAGCCTTCGCGGGCGGCGCGGCGGGCATAGATGTCCAGCAGTTCGGCAGCCACATCGCGCACCTGTTCGGCGGCCTTGCGCTTGGCCTTCTGCCAGGCTTCCGAGCCCAGGCGATGCAGGGGCGCGAGGGCGTCGTCGCTGCCGGTGTAGCGGGCGATCAGGTGCAGGTTGGCCACGGGCACATAAAGCTTGGCGCCCTCGGCGTATTCCAGGGTCAGGAACTCGGCGGCCTGGTTGTCGATTTCCAGGGTCGCCAGGCCCAGGTAGCGACCGACGCCATGGTCGATATGTACCACCGGCGCGCCTTCACGCAGCTCGGTGAGGTTCTTGATCACTGCATCGTTGTTGGCATCGGCGCGCTTTTCCCGGCGCCGACGCTGCATTACTCGCTGGCCGAACAACGGGCTTTCCGCCACCAGGGCCAGGGCCGGATCGTCCAGCACCAGGCCTTCGTCCAGCGGGGCGATGGTGATTGCCAGGCGTTCCTTGCTGGCGACGAAGTCCGGCCAGCTGTCGACGGTCTTGGGCCGCAGCTTGAGGCGCTCCAGCAGCTCCAGCAGCACTTCCCGGCGGCCGGCGGATTCGGCGGTGAACAGCACTCGCCCGGGGAACTCGTCGAGAAAGCCCGAAAGTGCTGCCAGCGGCTGGTTGGCCTTGGCTTCGATGGCCAGGTTCGGCAGCTCGTGGGCCGGGAAGCGTTCGCGGCCGACACCGGTTTCGATGTCCTGCTGGCTGGCCACCACTCGCGGCCAGTTCTTCAGCCGGGCGAAGCAGTCTTCCACTGGCAGGAACAGTTCGGCCGGGGGCAGGAGCGGGCGCGAAGGGTCGACGCGGCGCTCTTCATAGCGGTTGCGTACATCGTTCCAGAAGTTTTCCGCGGCCTGTTCTATGCCCGGCAGGGAAAACACCTGGGTGTCCTGGGGCAGGTAGTCGAACAGGGTCGAGGTCTCTTCGAAGAACAGCGGCAGGTAGTACTCGATACCGGCCGGGGTAATCCCGCTGCTCAGGTCCTGGAAGATCGGGCAGCGGCGGAAGTCCACATCGAAGCGTTCGCGAAAGCGCGCCTTGAAGCGGGTCACCGCTTCTTTCTGCAGCGGGAACTCCTTGGCCGGCAGCAGGCGCACCGAGTCGACCTTGTCGATGGAGCGCTGGTTCTCCGGATCGAAGGTGCGCAGGGTCTCGATTTCGTCGTCGAACAGGTCGATGCGATAGGGCAGCTTGCTGCCCATGGGAAACAGATCGATCAGTGCGCCGCGCACGGTGAATTCGCCGTGTTCGTAGACGGTGTCCACGTAGCGGTAACCACTGGCTTCCAGGCGGGTGCGCATCTGTTCCACATCGAGCTTCTGGCCGACGTCCAGCACCAGGCTGCTGCCCAGCAGGAACTGGGTGGGCGCCAGGCGGTGCAGGGCAGTGGTGATCGGCACCACCAGCACGCCATGTTCCAGTTCAGGCAGCCGATAGAGGCTGGCGATGCGCTGGGAAATGATGTCCTGGTGCGGCGAGAACAGGTCGTAGGGCAGGGTTTCCCAGTCAGGAAAATGCAGCACCGGCAGATCCGGGGCGAAGAAGCTCAGCTCCTGTTCCAGCCGGTCAGCGCTTTGGCTGTCGGCAGTCAGCAGGAGGGTGAAGCGCTTGGCAGCGCTGGCGGCTTCGGCGATGGCCAGGCTCAGGGCGGCACCGGGCAAGTTGCCCCAATGCTGTTTGCCGGCGGCGGCAGGGAGTAGCGGTAGACGCAGGACGGGCACGGACGGTCAAGCTCCAAGCGTTGCGACAAAGTCGGTAATTGTAACGGCCCCGGGCAGCCACTGTCAGTGGCTGATGCGTCTAATACGCTGGTTGGGGCAAATGTAGTGGCTATGACAACAAAATGCGCTTCTTGACCTGAAATGTAGTGCCGATTTCGGCTGGTGTTACGGAGGGTTACAGACAGGCTGGTGTGATGTCCAAAAAATTGACGCTGCTGGAAGCCGCGGTTTCACTGGTCTCCAGCACAGTGGTGTTTTTTTGCAAGGGCTTTTTGTTACGTTCCGCACGACAGGCGCGCATTGCTACGACAGGAACTGGGCGGCATAATGTAGCCCCTTTTTTCTGCCCCTACATGTGGAAGGTTCCCGTGACTCAGAAGCCCGACCAGTGTCTTGGTGAATGGATCGACCGTGAAGCACTCGCAGAAGCGATGATTCCGCTTATCGGTCAGCTCTACCGCAATAACAACGTGGTGAGCTCGATCTATGGCCGCAGCCTGATCAACCAGTCTGTCATCGCGATTCTCAAAGCTCACCGCTTTGCTCGCCACCGTTCCTCCGACGATAGCGAACTCTCCGTCCACGAAACATTCCCTCTGCTTAAAGCCATGAGCGAGCTCAAGCTCGGCGCGGCATCGGTAGACCTGGGCAAGTTGGCGTTCAAATTCCGTAACGAAGGCAATGGCCGCAGCGCCGAGCAGTTCGTTCGCGAAGAAATGGCTGATGTGGTTGGCCAGCAAAATGCTTCGGCCCGCAAAGGCACTGACGTAGTCCTGTACGGCTTCGGTCGTATCGGCCGTCTGCTGGCGCGCATCCTGATCGAGAAAACCGGTGGTGGCGACGGCCTGCGTCTGCGCGCCATCGTGGTGCGCAAGGGCGCCGAAAACGACCTGACCAAGCGCGCCAGCCTGCTGCGTCGCGACTCGGTGCACGGTTCGTTCAACGGCACCATCACCATCGACGAAGAAAACAACACCATCACCGCCAACGGTAACCTGATCCAGGTCATCTACGCGAAGAACCCGACCGAGGTGGACTACACCCAGTACGGCATCAAGGACGCTCTGCTGGTGGACAACACCGGTGTATGGCGTGACGCCGACGGTCTGGGCCAGCACCTGGCCTGCCCGGGTATCGATCGCGTTGTTCTGACCGCGCCAGGCAAAGGCAAGCTGAAGAACATCGTTCACGGTATCAACCACAACGAAATCACCGCTGACGACAAGATCGTGTCCGCCGCTTCCTGCACCACCAACGCCATCGTGCCGGTGCTGAAGGCTGTGAATGACAAGTTCGGCATCATCAACGGTCACGTCGAAACCGTTCACTCGTACACCAACGACCAGAACCTGATCGACAACTTCCACAAGGGCGATCGCCGTGGCCGTAGCGCCGCGCTGAACATGGTGATCACCGAGACCGGTGCTGCTACTGCTGCTGCCAAGGCCTTGCCTGAGCTGGCCGGCAAGCTGACCGGTAACGCGATCCGCGTTCCGACGCCAAACGTGTCGATGGCCATTCTCAACCTGAACCTCGAGAAAGCCGCCACCCGTGAAGAGATGAACGAGTACCTGCGCTACATGGCGCTGCACTCCGACCTGCACAAGCAGATCGACTTCGTCAACTCGCAGGAAGTGGTGTCCACCGACTTCGTGGGCTCGCGTCACGCCGGTGTGGTCGACGCTGAAGCGACCATCGTTCAGGACAACCGCGTTGTTCTGTACGTCTGGTACGACAACGAGTTCGGTTACAGCTGCCAGGTAGTGCGCGTGATGGAAGACATGGCCGGGGTCAACCCGCCAGCGTTCCCACGCTAAGCGACTGCTGAAATGAAAACGCCCCGACCTGTCGGGGCGTTTTTGTTTGTGGCTTGCGCCGGCAAGCCAGGTCGGCGCAACCGTAGGAGCTGGCTTGCCAGCGAAGCGTTTGTCTCAGGCGCCGCGCGCTGTTGCCGCTTGCGCGGTACGCAGTTCGTGGCGATTGCCGCGGAACAGCACCAGGGTGGCGATCAGCCCCAGCACCGCCGCGCCACTGAGCCAGATGCCCGGAGCCGCCTGATTGCCCAGGACGTGGATCAGGTAGGTGCAGGCCGCCGGGGTAAAGCCGCCGAAGGTCGCGGTGGCCAGGCTGTAGGCCAGGGAGAAACCCGTGGTGCGCACTTCCACCGGCATGATTTCAGTCAGGGCCACCACCATCGCGCCGTTATACGAGCCATAGAGGAAAGACAGCCACAGCTCGACGATCAGCAGGTGGCTGAAGCTGGGGTTGGCCACCAGCCAGGACAGTGCCGGATAAGCCGTGAAGATGGCCAGGATGGTCGCCCCCAGCAGCAGCGGCTTGCGGCCGATCTTGTCCGACAGTGACCCCATGACCGGCAGCCAGAAGAAGTTCGACAGACCGATGCACACGGTTACCAGCAGGGCGTCGAAGTCCGACAGGTGCAGTTCGGCCTTGCCGAAGGTCGGGGTGTAGGCGGTGATCAGGTAGAAGGACACGGTGGTCATCACCACCAGAGCCATGCCGGCGATGACGATGCCGAAGTTCTGGCCGATGGAACGGACGATTTCCTGCAGCGAAGGGCGATGCTTGCGGGCCTGGAACTCCGGCGTCTCTTCCAGGGAGCGACGGATCATGAAGATCGCCGGAACAATCATGCAGCCCACCAGGAACGGCACGCGCCAGCCCCAGTCACCCATTTGCTCGGGGCTCAGCCAGTGGTTCAGGCCTACGCCCAGCAGGCCGGCGAAGACCACTGCGGCCTGTTGGCTGGCCGACTGCCAACTGACGAAGAAGCCCTTGCGGCCCGGCGTGGAGATTTCGGCCAGGTACACCGACACCCCACCCAGTTCGACACCGGCGGAAAAGCCCTGCAGCAGGCGACCCAGCAGCACCAGCAAGGGCGCGGCGACGCCAAGGGTGGCGTAGCCCGGCACGCAGGCAATCAGCACGGTGCCCGCGGCCATCAGTGCCAGGGTAATGATCAGGCCTTGGCGACGGCCGTGACGGTCAATGTAGGCACCGAGGAAAATCGCTCCCAGGGGGCGCATCAGGAAGCCCGCGCCAAAGGTCGCCAGGGACAGCATCAACGAGGCGAAGGCGCTGTCCGCAGGAAAGAAGGTCTTGGCAATCGCCGTGGCGTAGAAGCCGTAGACCATGAAGTCGAACATCTCGAGAAAGTTGCCGCTGACAACGCGAAAGATCGCCTTGCCTTTGCCCGTGGTCGTGGACATTTTTTTCACTCACTTTGGCTGTCTTGTTAGCAATCCCTGGTCGTTATGCGTCCCTTACTGCAAAGTCGGGGCTCGAGGCTGCACGCTGAACAGTTTTGTAACGATATGTGTATGAAAGCCATCCGGCAACAAAAACTCTTGGGGTGGCAGGGCGGCTCTAGATCAAGGTTCTGCCCGTAGCCAAGGCGGTGGGACGCCGGGCAGGCGGCCTCCGTCTGTCGCATAATGGCCATTTGTACTGCCAGCTGGCCCAGCAGGGCGGTTGATCGGGAGGAACACCTTGTCGGATAAGCAACGATCGCGATGGAGCGCTTTGTACACCGCGCTGGTGCTGTTGGCCGGTTGTGGCGGCGAGCGCCTGGAAAGCCTCTCCGGGCCGACCATGGGCAGCACCTGGTCGGTGCAGTATGTGCGCCACGCCCAGGGGCCGGCGCCGTCGCTGGTACAGGCTGAGGTCGAGGGGATTCTGGCCGAGGTCGACGGGCAGATGTCCACCTATCGCAGCGATTCGGACATCGAGCGTTTCAACGCCTTGCCCGCCGATAGCTGCCAGCCGATGCCGGAGCCGGTGTTGCAGTTGGTGCGAGTGGGTGAGCAGTTGTCCCGGGACAGCGATGGCGCCTTCGACCTGACAGTGGAACCGCTGCTGGATCTCTGGGGTTTTGGCCCTCAGGGGCGCGAGGAAAAGGTTCCCGGCGCGTCAGCCCTGGCTGAGGTGCGGCAGCGGGTAGGGCACGCTCACCTGCGTATCGAAGGGCAGGAGCTGTGCAAGGATGCGCCGGTGGAGGTGGATTTCAACAGCATCGCCGCCGGCTATGCGGTGGACCGCATCGCTGCCCGGCTCACGCAACTGGGGATCGACAGCTTCCTTGCCGAAGCCACCGGTGAGCTCAAGGCCGTGGGTCGCAAGCCCGACGGCTCACCATGGCGGATAGCCCTGGAGGAGCCGCGTGATGACCAGCAGGTAGCCCAGCGGGTGATCGCCCTGGATGGTTTTGGCGTTTCCACTTCCGGCGACTACCGTAATTACTTCGAGCAGGACGGCCAGCGTTACTCCCATACCTTCGATGCCCGGCTCGGCCAACCCATCGCCCACCCGTTGGCCTCGGTAACGGTGATTCATCCTTCGGCGTTGATGGCCGATGGCCTGTCGACGCTGTTGCTGATACTCGGCCCGGAGGCGGGCTGGGACTACGCGGAAAAACACGGCATCGCCGGATTTTTTGTGATGCGCAGCGCTACAGGTTTCGTCACACGCAGCAACCCGGCTTTCGATGCGCTGCTGGCCGGGCAAAAACAATAACCTGGTGCGCTGTTGCGCAGCCTGTAGTGCAGGCAAAAGTAGCCTACGACGCGACCAAGGGTTAATGTGCGCGGCGTTGACGCTTCTATAGACTGTGCCCGGGTTCGTAACCGAGCCAAATTGATCCTTCATGCCGCTGGCCGCGGCATGATTTAGCCGGAGACGCCAGAAGGGTGTCTCGGCCTGTTCTGAGGAGTACGCATGGCTGTCTACAACTACGACGTAGTGGTGCTGGGCTCAGGCCCCGCTGGAGAAGGTGCGGCGATGAACGCCGCGAAAGCAGGACGCAAAGTGGCGATGGTCGATAGCCGTCGCCAGGTCGGCGGCAACTGCACCCACCTGGGTACCATTCCGTCCAAGGCCCTGCGTCACTCGGTCCGGCAGATCATGCAGTTCAACACCAACCCGATGTTCCGGGCCATTGGCGAGCCGCGCTGGTTCTCCTTCCCGGACGTGCTCAAGAGCGCCGAGAAGGTCATCTCCAAGCAAGTGGCCTCGCGTACTGGCTACTACGCCCGCAACCGGGTCGATGTGTTCTTCGGCACTGGCAGCTTCGCCGACGAGCAGACCGTGGAAGTGGTCTGCGCCAACGGCGTGGTGGAAAAGCTGGTAGCCAAGCACATCATCATTGCCACCGGCTCGCGCCCCTATCGCCCCGCGGATATCGATTTCAGCCACCCGCGTATCTACGATAGCGACACCATCCTCAGCCTCGGCCACACCCCGCGCAAACTCATCGTCTACGGCGCCGGGGTCATCGGTTGCGAATACGCCTCGATCTTCAGTGGCCTGGGGGTTCTGGTGGAGCTGGTGGACAACCGCGGCCAGTTGCTGAGCTTCCTGGATTCTGAAATCTCCCAGGCCCTGAGCTACCACTTCAGCAACAACAACATCACCGTGCGCCACAACGAGGAATACGACCGCGTTGAAGGTGTGGACAACGGCGTGATCCTGCACCTCAAGTCCGGCAAGAAGATCAAGGCCGACGCCTTGCTCTGGTGCAACGGCCGTACCGGCAATACCGACAAGCTGGGCATGGAGAACATCGGGGTCAAGGTCAACAGCCGCGGCCAGATCGAAGTTGACGAGAACTACCGCACCTGCGTGCCGAACATCTACGGGGCCGGTGACGTGATCGGCTGGCCGAGCCTGGCCAGTGCCGCCCACGACCAGGGTCGTTCCGCGGCCGGCAGTATTGTCGACAACGGCAGTTGGCGCTTCGTCAACGACGTGCCGACCGGGATCTACACCATTCCCGAGATCAGCTCCATCGGCAAGAACGAGCAGGAACTGACCCAGGCCAAGGTGCCTTACGAGGTGGGCAAGGCGTTCTTCAAGGGCATGGCCCGTGCGCAGATCGCCGGCGAGCCTCAGGGCATGCTGAAGATCCTGTTCCACCGGGAAACCCTGGAAGTCCTCGGCGTCCATTGCTTCGGCTACCAGGCTTCGGAGATCGTGCACATCGGCCAGGCGATCATGAGCCAGCCGGGCGAGCTCAACACCCTGAAGTACTTCGTCAACACCACCTTCAACTACCCGACCATGGCCGAAGCCTATCGGGTAGCGGCATACGATGGCCTCAACCGCCTTTTTTGAGCGGCTCCGGCCGGTGGCCTGAGCCGGCCGGGGAGACCGATTTCAGCGATTCTCGAGGGTGGCGCTGGCCAAACCGGGAAAGTCTGTAATCAGGCTATCTACGCCGAAGTCGGCGAGCCTGCGCATCAGCGCAGGCTCGTTGACCGTCCATACCGACACATGCAAGCCCTGGCGCTGCGCCCGTTGCAGACGCTCTGGGGTGCACAGCGTCCAGTTCAACGCCAGAATCTCGCAGCCATAGCTCTGGGCGACCTTCAATGGGTCGAGCCAGGCGTATTCGGCGACCAGTCCGCGGGACAGGTCCGGGGTCAGCTCCACGGCGGCCTTCAATACTTCCCGAGAACTTGAGGTCACGGTGACCTTGTCCAGCAGGCCGAAACGCTGGGCCATTTCGCGAATCGCCAGCACTGTGGTGGCGGCGCGAGTGCGCGAGGCGCTCTTGACCTCCAGCTGCCAGTGCTCGAAGTCGCATTTCTCGAACAGCTCTTCCAGGCGCGGAATGGGGCAGGGGTTGACCCAGCCCGGGCCGCCCTTGCGCGCGTCGTAGGTCACCAGCTCGGCGGCGGAATGCTCCACCACTTTGCCGCGCCGGTCTGTGGTGCGTTTGAGGGTCGGGTCGTGGATCACCATCAACTCGCCGTCCATGGACAGGTGCAAGTCGAGCTCGCAACGGCGCACGCCGTGCTTGAGGCACTCCTGAAAGCTGGTCAGGGTATTTTCCGGTGCTTCGCCTTTAGCGCCGCGATGGCCATAGATCAGGGTCACAATTGCTCCTTCACGGATGTTGTTCCTTAAGAGAGGGTCGGGCGTACTGCTCAGCCGGCGGCGGGGTCGCTCTGTTCCCGGGCCTGGCGGCGTTGCTGGGCCTGTTTCTGCAGGATATAGCGCGCCAGCAACTGGCGTTGGGCATCGGTCAATGCTTCGAACTCGGTGCCGATCTCGAAGGTGCCAAAGCTCTGGGGCTCGCAGTGGGTGACCTTGGCCCGCAGCAGCAGGCCCAGGGCCTGCGGCATCAGCAACAGCTTCACCGCCAGATGGCTGCCGGTTGGGTAGCACTGGTGATGGCTGAATTCGATGCCGCCCTCGGACAGAATGACCCGCTGCGGCTCGCCGAACTTGCCGAACACCGTTTGCGCCACCACCTGGCTGAGCAGGTCGATGCGTTTGTTCATGGCCTTGAGGTAGCTGGCCAGGGTGCGATCGCGCTCGCTGACCTGGCGCAGCAGATGCTGGGATTCGAATTCGCTCAGGTGCAATTCACTGAGCAGATTGAACAGTGGAGACTCATCCTGCAACACTTCCTTGCTCGCCGCGTCGAGGGCGGACAAGGGGCTAATTTCCAGTGCGATCGTGTCCTCGATACGGTAGTATTCGCGGCGATCTTCTTCATCTAATGTCGACATGGCGAACCCATGGTAGAGGCAGTGGTCTGAGTGTAAAGCTGCTTACCAGGCCCCGCCACAAGGACGTCTTCTTTTCCTCTGCACAAGCCCCGACATGTTCAGACCTCTGTTTGCTTTTATCGGCACGCGTTACACCCGTGCAAAGCGTCGCAATCATTTTGTGTCATTCATTTCCCTGACTTCGATGATCGGACTCGCCCTTGGCGTGATCGTGATGATCGTGGTGCTGTCGGTGATGAACGGCTTCGATCATGAGATGCGCACCCGCGTGCTGGGCATGGTGCCCCACGCCACCATCGAATCCGGCGAACCCATCAGCGACTGGCAAAGCCTGGCCGACAAGGTCAAGCAGAACCCCAAAGTGATGGCGGTGGCGCCGTTCACCCAGATGCAGGGCCTGTTGACCAACAACGGCCAGGTGCAGAAGGTGCTGCTCAATGCCATCGACCCCGAGCAGGAGCGGCAGGTGTCGATCATCGACCACTTCATGCAGCAGGGGCAGTTGGACGCGCTGGCGCCCGGTAGCTTCGGCATTGTCATTGGTGACAAGGCGGCAACCAAGCTGGGTGTCGGCCTGGGAGACAAGCTGACCTTCGTCGCCCCGGAAGTCACGGTGACCCCGGCCGGGATGTTCCCACGGATGAAGCGTTTTACCGTGGTGGGCATCTTCCATGTCGGCGCCGGCGAGATCGATGGCTACCTGGGCCTGACCAACCTCCAGGACCTGGGTCGCCTGCACCGCTGGAAGGCGGATCAGGTACAAGGCCTGCGGCTGAAGTTCGACGACCTGTTCCAGGCCCCGCGCACCGCCTGGGAAATCGCCCAGCAGTTGGGTGAGAACCACTATTACGCTCGCGACTGGACCCGTACCCACGGCAACCTGTACCAGGCCATCCGCATGGAAAAAGCCATGATCGGCCTGTTGCTGCTGCTGATCGTCGCGGTGGCCGCGTTCAACATCATCTCGACCCTGGTGATGGTGGTGAACGACAAGAAGGGCGATATCGCCATTCTCCGCACCCTGGGGGCGACGCCGGGGACCATCATGGCGATCTTCATGGTCCAGGGCACGGTGATCGGCGTGGTCGGCACCTTGATCGGTGCTGTGCTGGGGATGCTGGCGGCGCTGAACGTGAGTGCCGCGATTTCTGCCCTTGAAGGCCTGATCGGCCACAAATTCCTGAATGCCGACGTGTATTTCATCGACTACCTGCCGTCGCAACTGATGGCCGAGGATGTGTTGATGGTCTGCGGCGCGGCATTGGTCCTGAGTTTCCTCGCCACCCTGTATCCAGCCTGGCGTGCGGCGCGCACCCAGCCTGCGGAGGCGCTACGTTATGAGTGAGTTGGGCATGAGTGAAAAAGCAATCCTGAGCTGCCGCGACCTGGGCAAGTCCTATGAGGAAGGCCCGGAATCGGTGGTGGTCCTGTCTGGCCTGCAACTGGAGCTGCACCCGGGTGAGCGAGTGGCCATCGTCGGCACTTCCGGCTCGGGCAAGAGTACCTTGCTCAACCTGCTGGGCGGCCTGGATACGCCATCCAAGGGCAGCGTCTGGCTGGCCGGCGAGGAACTCTCGGCGCTGGGCGAGAAGGCCCGCGGCCAGTTGCGCAACCGCGCCCTGGGTTTCGTCTACCAGTTCCACCACCTGCTGCCGGAGTTCACCGCGCTGGAGAACGTCTGCATGCCGCTGCTGATTGGCCGCACGCCGATCCCGGAAGCCCGTCAGCGTGCCACCGCGCTGCTGGAGCGGGTCGGGCTCGGCCATCGGCTGGAGCACAAGCCGGCCGAGCTATCCGGTGGCGAGCGCCAGCGGGTGGCCATTGCCCGGGCGCTGGTGAACAAGCCGGGGCTGGTGATGCTCGATGAGCCCACCGGCAACCTCGACTCGCACACGGCCCAGGGAATTCAGGACCTGATGCTGGAGCTCAGTACCTCGATGCGCACCGCCTTCCTGGTGGTGACCCACGACATGAACCTGGCCAGGCAGATGGACCGCGTACTGCACCTGCAAGAAGGTCACCTGGTCGCCATCTGATGCGCCCGCACACGGCGTCGGCGGCTGGGCTGTCGATGCCGGGTCATTAATCTTTCCAGGGTGCCTTGCCCATGTTCAGACCTTTATCGATCTTTATCGGCACGCGCTACACCCGCGCCAAGCGGCGCAATCGTTTTGTTTCGTTCATTTCCATGACCTCGATGATCGGCCTCGCCCTGGGCGTGTTGGCGATGATCGTGGTGCTGTCGGTGATGAACGGCTTCCAGCGGGAAATGAGCTCGCGCATCCTCGGCATGGTGCCCCACGCCACTATCGTTGGGGTCAAGCCCATTGATGACTGGCAGCCGGTGGCCGCGGCGGCCCTGAAGAATCCGGAAGTCACCGCCGCGGTGCCCTTTACCGAGATGGAGGGCATGCTCTCCTACAAGGGGGCGATGCAGCCGATCCAGATCAGCGGCATCGATCCGGCCCAGGAAGGCAAGGTGTCCATCGTTGCCCAGCATATTGTCCAGGGCAGCCTGCAAGACCTGAAACCTGGCGAGTTCGGCGTGGTGATCGGCGAGATCACGGCCCGGCGCTTTCGCCTGAACGTCGGCGACAAGCTGACCCTGATCGTGCCTGAAGTGAGCACTGCACCGGGGGGAATCACCCCGCGCATGCAACGCCTCAACGTGGTTGGGGTGTTCAAGGTGGGGGCCGAGCTGGATGGCTCCATGGGCCTGATCCATGTGGCCGATGCTGCAGAAATGCAGCATTGGCAGCCGAACCAGGTGCAGAGCGTGCGCCTGGCGGTCAAGGACCTGTATGCCGCGCCAAAGGTCTCGGCGGATATCGCCAAGGGCCTGGGGGCGGACTTCCGCGCCGATGACTGGACCCACACCCAGGGCAGCCTGTTCAGCGCGATGAAGATGGAAAAGACCATGATCGGCCTGTTGCTGCTGATGATCGTGGCGGTGGCGGCATTCAACATCATCGCCACCTTGATCATGGTGGTGAATGACAAGGGGGCGGACATCGCGATCCTGCGCACCATCGGCGCCACACCACGGCAGATCATGGCGATCTTCATGGTCCAGGGGACGGTGATCGGTATCGTCGGCACCCTGATCGGCGGGGTGCTGGGGGTAATCGCGGCACTGAACGTGAGTGAGCTGGTGGGCTGGCTGGAAAGAATCAGCGGCCAGCAGATCTTCAGCTCCGATGTGTATTTCGTCAGTAACCTGCCTTCTGAACTACAGGGCGGCGACGTGGTGCTGATCTGTGGTGCCGGCTTCGTTCTGAGCTTCCTGGCGACCGTGTATCCGGCCTGGCGCGCGTCCAAGGTCGAGCCGGCCCACGCTTTGCGCTACTCCTGAGACCCGCCTTCGCCGGCCGCCGGCTCCTGTCCGATTGGTGCAGGAGCCGGCTGGCCGGCGAACAGTCCCTCAATCCTGCCTTGGCAACTCGATCACGAAACGGGTCCAGCCCGCCGCCGATTCGCATCGGATCTGCCCGCCGTGGGCACGAATGATCGACTGAGTGATCGCCAGCCCCAACCCCGCATGTTCACTGCTGCCTTCGCGCCGTGCCGGGTCGGCCCGGTAGAAACGGTCGAACAGGCGCGGCAGTACATCCTTGGCGATCCCTTCGCCGGTATTCTCGATGCTCAGGCTCAGGTGCCCGGCACTTTCGTTGATGCGCACCTTGACCGCGCCCCCGGCCGGAGTGAAGCGCAGGGCATTGTCCAGCAGGTTGGACAACGCCCGACGCAGCATGCTGCGGTCCCCGGCAATGCCGGCCTGGCCTTCACGGGTCAGTTCGATCTGTGCGTCTTCGGCCAGGGGGCCATAGAACTCCAGCAGCATGTCGGTTTCCTGGGCCAGCTCCAGCGCTTCGCGCCTGGGTGTAAGCAAGCCGTGGTCGGCCTTGGCCAGGTACAGCATGTCGTTGACCAGTTGCGCCATCCATTGCAGCTCCTCCAGGTTGCTGTGCAGGGCTTCGCGATAGTCCTCCAGCGGCCGGGGGCGGGTCAGGGTGACCTGGGTGTGGGTCAGCAGGTTCGACAAAGGGGTGCGCAGTTCGTGGGCGATGTCGGCGGAAAATGCCGAGAGGCGCTGAAACGACTCTTCAAGACGGCCCAGCATGGCGTTGAAGCTGCTGGCCAGTTCCGCCAGCTCGGCGGGCATCTGTTCCTGGGGCAGGCGCTGGGTCAGGGAGCTGGCGGAGACCCCGGCGGCCACCGCGCCCATGCGCCGCAACGGGCGCAGGCCACTGCGGGCGGCCCAGGCGCCGAGCAGGGCAGTGGCCAGGGCCGAGAGGCCCACGGTGAGCCAGATCAGGTGTTGCATGCGCTGCAGAAAGTGCTGGTGATGGGTGATGTCGAGGATCAGGGTCAATTGCGGCGAGGCCGCCTGGCCGGGATTCAGCGCTGCTGTGTAGAGCCGGTAGGCGGTGCCGGCCTGCTCCAGGCTGCGCAGGCCGGCACCGCCAGGCAGAGAGGCGGGCAGGCCGGGGGCGCTGTCGAACCAGAGCTGGCCATTGACGTCGCCGACTCGTAGCTGCAGGTCCGGCTGGTGGCTCAGCTCGTCCTGCAGTCTGGCCTGGCGCGGGGGGAAGTCCCCGGCCTCGTTGACATCCTGCAAGGCGCTGCGCAGGGCCAACAGCTTGCCGTCCAGCAGTTGCTGATCCAGTTCGATGAAATGGGCTTCGCTGGCGCGGCTGAACAACACCCCCGCCAACAATGAGACCACTGCGGTGCAGGCGGCGAACAGCAGCGCCAGGCGCCCGCTCAGGGACAGGCGGCGCATCAGGCCTGGCGCTCTTCGAGCACGTAGCCCATGCCGCGCACGGTATGGATCAGTTTGTTCGGGAAATCGTCGTCGATCTTCAGGCGCAGGCGGCGGATGGCTACTTCGATGACGTTGGTATCGCTGTCGAAATTCATGTCCCAGACCTGGGAGGCAATCAGCGACTTGGGCAGGACTTCGCCCTGGCGCCGCAGGAGCATTTCCAGCAGGGCGAACTCCTTGGCGGTCAGGTCGATGCGCTGGCTGCCGCGTTCTACCCGGCGGCGGATCAGGTCCAGGCGCAGGTCTGCCAGTTGCAGGCTGGTTTCCTGGGCCACGGCGCTGCCCCGGCGCAGCAGGCTGCGGACCCGGGCCAGCAGTTCGGAGAAGGCAAAAGGCTTGACCAGGTAGTCGTCGGCCCCCAGTTCCAGGCCGTGCACCCGGTCTTGCACGGCATCCCGGGCGGTGAGGAACAGTACCGGCATCTCCAGCCCGGCGCTGCGCACCGCCTGGAGGATCTGCCAGCCGTCGCGACCCGGCAGCATCACGTCGAGAATCAGCAGAGCGTAGTCGCCGGTCAGGGCCAGGTGCTGGCCGGTGCTGCCGTCGGCCACCAGTTCGGCGTTGAAGCCGGCCTCGCTCAGGCCCTGGCGCAGGTAGTGGCCGGTTTTGGGTTGGTCTTCGACGATCAGCAGTTTCATGGTGGGACTCGTGGCGGTTGGAACCCGGGCTTTATACCGTGCAGCAGGCCAGGGCAGTGCAAGCTGACAAAGTTGTAATCTGCATGTCAGCTGGCTGGCAGCGGCAGGGCTCTAGAGTGTGCCACAGGCTGAATCCCGATCTTGTTGGAGTCTGATGATGAGTATGCAAAACCTGTTGTGGCGAAGCCGGTCGATCCTGGGGGGCTGCCTGATGCTGTTGAGCGCACCGCTCTGGGCCTCGCCGGCCGGCTCCTACGATTTTGGCCAGCCGGCGCCTGCGGCCAAGGCCACTCGCAGTGTCGAGGTGGTGATGGGGGACATGTCGTTCAATCCCAAGGCCCTGGAGATCAAGGCCGGCGAGACGGTGCGATTCGTGCTGATCAACAAGGGGCAGTTGCTGCACGAGTTCAATCTGGGCAACGCGGCCATGCATGCCGAGCACCAGCAGGAAATGCTCAAGATGCAGCAGAGCGGCATGCTCACCCCGACCGGCATGAAGGCGATGGATCATGGAGCCATGGGCCACGGCTCGATGGCAGGCATGGACCATGGCATGCAGCATGACGATCCCAACAGCGTGCTGGTGGAGCCGGGCAAGCAGGCGGAACTGACCTGGACCTTCAGCAAGAGCGGCAACCTGGAGTTCGCCTGCAACATTCCCGGGCACTACCAGGCCGGGATGGTGGGCAAGCTGACGGTCACCCCATAGGCATCCGGGGCTCAAAGGCGGGAGCAAAGGCTGATAGAATCCGCTGATTCTTCAGTCAGGTTTCCGCCATGCATCCCGCAGCCGAACATTCGCCGCTGGGCAAGTCCAGTGAATACGTCTCCACTTACACCCCGTCCTTGCTGTTCCCGATTCCCCGGGCGGCAAAATGGGCCGAGCTGGGCTTGAGTGCCGATACCCTTCCTTATAAGGGCGTGGACTACTGGAACTGCTTCGAGTTGTCCTGGCTGCTGCCGTCGGGCAAGCCGGTAGTGGCTATCGGTGAGTTCAGCATTCCCGCCGATTCGCCGAACATCATCGAATCCAAGTCGTTCAAGCTGTACCTCAATTCGCTGAACCAGACGCCGTTCGATGATCGGGCGACCCTTGAGGCCACCTTGCGCACTGATCTGTCGGCTGCTGCCGGCAAGCCGGTAGGCGTGCGGATCCGCAGCCTGCAGGAGGTCGAGGCCGAAGGCGTGGTGGCGCTGCCTGGGGTGTGTATCGATGATCTGGATATCAGTGTCGACAGCTATGAGCACCCGCGCCCCGAACTGCTGCGCTGCGATGCTTCGCGCGTGGTGGAGGAGAGCGTGCACAGTCATCTGCTCAAGTCCAACTGCCCGGTAACCAGCCAGCCGGACTGGGGCAGCGTGGTGGTGCAATACCGGGGCGCGGCTCTGGATCACGCCAGCCTGCTGGCCTATCTGGTGAGCTTCCGCCAGCACTCGGACTTTCACGAACAGTGCGTGGAGCGGATCTTTCTCGACCTGCAACGCTTGCTCAAGCCGGAGAGACTCACCGTGTATGCGCGTTATGTGCGCCGCGGTGGGCTGGATATCAACCCTTACCGCAGTACCGAAACCGCGGATTTCGCCAATCACCGGTTGGTACGCCAGTAAAAGCAAAGCCCCGCTCCGAGAGCGGGGCTTTTGCTTTGTGGGGTTGGCTACCGGGGGTTGCTCAGATGCCGATGTTGCCCAGGGTCTGGACGATATTGCGCAGGGTTCCGGCAATCGCCGGGTGTTCCAGTTCGAAGCGTTCCACGGCCAGGTTGACGCCGTCGGCGAGGCTGGCGTCCTGGGTGCCGGTCTCCAGTTTGAGTTGCAGTTCGATCTGCTGCATCAGCTCTTGCAGATTGTTGCGCTCGGCTTCGGAAAGCGGTGGGTTCTGTTCCAATTGCTCGCGCAGGGTGTCGAGTTGTTCTTGCAGTTCGCGGGCAGGCATGGCGTTCTCCCTTTATTGATAGGCACAGGGATGGACCGCGCTGTCGAGTCAAAGGTCCATGCCCACGGCTTAGAGTAATCCACTCCCAGGCGCTGTGCATGATCCTGATCAACAGGCTTATGTCAGGGTTTTTCACCCTTGAGCCGGCGCAGTTCGATGTCCGCCAGGCAGGTGTTCAACTCCCCCAGATGGTCGATGACCGAATGCACCCCCAGGCCGAAGAGCTGCACCGTGGCCTTGCCACGCTTGAATTCCCGTTCCTGCTGGCTCAGGGCCTGCCATTCGCTGGGGGTCATGCCGCACAGGGAGCCGCAAGAGGCCAGGCCGATGGTCCAGAGGCCGGCATTGAGGCCCGACTGCAGCAGTAGGGGTTCGCCGCTGACCAGGACACAACCGTCGATGCCTTTGACATTGAGCGCCATCAGCGCCTGCCAGCAGGCATCGGGTGCGGGCCAGGGGGCGGGGGAGTGAGGTGTCGGCTTGATCCAGTCCGGCAGGATGGCAGCCAATTGGCGGCTACTGGCGGGGAGCAGTTGCTCCAGCCAGGCGCAGGGGATGCCTTGCTGATGCAGGCGCCGCAGCGTTTCCAGTGCGCTAGGTGTGGCTTGGGCTTGCTCCGGATCAGGTTTGTCCGTGGCTTGCTGGCGCATCCGCGCGCCGAAATCCACCAGGCAGCCACTGAGGCCGAAGAGTACGGCAGTCAACGGGCGTGCGGGTTGCACTGAGGCGTCGGCGTGGGGCATGTCAGCGTCCTTGAAATACCCTTGGAGGCTAGCGGCAGAACATGACATGCAGGTGACAGTACGGTGAATGGCAGCAAGGTTGGCTGAACCCCGGCTGAAGACGGTTTGCGGTGATGCTGCCTAAACCGGCATATCCGCTTTATACTCCTGAACTTATCCTCAGGGCATAGCCCCACGAGAGAACAATCGAAGGAGTTTCCTGCTATGCGCTGGAGCCGTTATCTAGTTCCACTATGTATGAGTGCCGGTGTGACGCTGGCTCCCCTGGTTGCCCAGGCGGCCGAAGATGATCCATGGGAAAGCATCAACCGTCCCATCTTCACCTTCAACGATACGCTGGATACTTATGCCCTGAAGCCTCTGGCGCAAGGCTATCAGGCCGTCACTCCGCAGTTTCTGGAAGATGGCATCCACAACATGTTTCGCAACATCGGTGATGTCGGCAACCTCGCCAATGACATCCTCCAGGCCAAACCTGGTGCTGCCGGTGTCGACACTGCGCGACTGTTGATGAACACCACCCTGGGCCTGGCGGGCTTTTTTGATGTCGGTACCAAGATGGGCCTGCAGCGCAATGACGAAGACTTCGGCCAGACCCTCGGTCATTGGGGCGTGGGCAGCGGTCCCTACGTGATGCTGCCGTTGCTGGGGCCAAGCACCCTGCGTGATGCGCCGGCCAAGTATGTCGACAGCTACACCGAACCCTACCGCTACATGAATGACATCCCCGCGCGCAACATCACCATGGGTGTGGATGTCGTCGATACCCGTGCCAGCCTGCTCTCGGCGGACAAGCTGATTCGCGGTGACAAATACACCTTCATTCGCAATGCCTACCTGCAGAATCGCGAATTCAAGATCAAGGACGGCAAGGTCGAAGACGACTTCTAGGCTCGACTGTCCTGCACAAACTGAAAAGGCGGCCTGATGGCCGCCTTTTTCATGGGTTGGAATCTTTACTTCATTTTAAGGATTGTAAGTCCAAGTTTCTGGCCACCACCTTCTTGTGGGTTGACCCATACCACTTCCGTCTCTGCTTCCAGCCCCCTGAGGGCTGCGTGCTCTGAGTCGATACGTACACTCAACTGATCGCCGACCTGGAACGAACGTGGTGCCTGCACCTGCATGCCGCTGCTGGAAAGATCGATGCAGACCGCTTCGATCACCTGCCCCTGATGGATCAGCGTGACCTCTGCATCCACCCGCATGCGGATGTAATCGCGCTTTTCGCTGTAGTCACGCTGGTTTTGGTTCATGGGTTCCATCCTGCGATTGAGTTGCGGTTTTAGCGGTTTTTATAACTCCCGGTGATTTGCGGTGTAAAGACGTCAGGCGACCATCGGCATGAGCTTGAAACGCCCCGCGGATGGGAGTACCGTCTGCGCCTTAGAAGGGCACCTCTGATGGTCGGGCGTGCAGGGCTCAAGGTCCTGGCCGGGCTTGCAGAGTGGCTAGAAAGCGAATCCAGTAGCGTGCCTCAAGCCCCAGGCCAGAGCACCTACGCCAACCTAATTCTGGCGCCGTTTGCCCACATGCAAAAAACCAGTGCCACGCTGCTGATAATCGATGACGACGAAGTAGTGCGCGCGAGCCTCGCGGCCTATTTGGAAGACAGTGGCTTCAGCGTACTGCAGGCCGCTAACGGCCAGCAGGGTCTTCAGGTATTCGAGCGCGACAACCCCGATCTGGTGATCTGCGATCTGCGCATGCCGCAGATGGGCGGTCTCGAGCTTATCCGTCGAGTGACCGAACTGTCCCCGCAAACCCCGGTGATCGTAGTTTCGGGTGCGGGCGTCATGAACGATGCGGTTGAAGCCCTGCGCCTGGGCGCGGCGGACTACCTGATCAAGCCGCTGGAAGATCTGGCCGTGCTCGAGCACTCGGTGCGCCGCGCCCTGGATCGTGCTCGCCTGTTGCTGGAAAACCAGCGTTACAGAGAGAAGCTTGAAGCCGCCAACCGCGAGCTCGAAGCCAGCCTCAATCTGCTCCAGGAAGATCAGAACGCCGGTCGACAGGTGCAGATGAACATGCTGCCGACCAGCCCCTGGTCGATTGACGAATTCAACTTTGCCCACCAGATCATCCCGTCGTTGTACCTGTCGGGTGATTTTGTCGACTATTTCCGTGTCGACGAGCGCCGGGTGGCCTTCTACCTGGCGGATGTTTCCGGTCATGGTGCGTCGTCGGCCTTTGTCACCGTGCTGTTGAAGTTCATGACCACCCGTTTGCTGTTCGAGTCCAAGCGCAATGGCACCTTGCCGGAGTTCAAGCCTTCGGAAGTGCTAGGCCATATCAACCGTGGCCTGATCAGTTGTAAGCTGGGCAAACACGTCACGATGGTCGGTGGAGTCATCGACGAGGAGACTGGCTTGTTGACCTATAGCATTGGCGGGCACTTGCCGTTGCCGGTGTTGTACACCCCCGACAGTGTGCGTTATCTGGAAGGGCGTGGTTTGCCGGTGGGCCTGTTCAACGAGGCCACCTACGAAGACCACATTCTGGAGCTGCCGCCGGTGTTCAGCCTGACGCTGATGTCCGATGGCATCCTGGACCTTTTGCCCGAGCCTACACTCAAAGAGAAAGAAGCAGCCTTGCCCGAACGGGTGAGGGCAGCGGGCGGCAGCCTGGATGGCTTGCGGCAAGTTTTTGGATTGGCCACGCTAGGGGAGATGCCGGATGATATCGCCCTGTTAGTGTTGAGCAGGAACCTTCAATGAGTACCGGTAGAATCCAGTTCGCCGAGCAGGATGGCACCTTCGTCCTGAAGTTCGTCGGTGAAGTGCGCCTGACCCTGTGTTCGGCGCTGGATGCGACTATTGAGCGGATTTTCACCGCGCTGAATTTTTCGGCGATCGTGATCGATCTGACAGAAACCCGCAGCATCGACAGCACCACCCTGGGCCTGCTGGCCAAGCTCTCGATCCTGTCTCGGCAGAAAGTCGGTCTGTTGCCCACCGTCGTCACCACCCACGAAGACATTACCAGGCTGTTGCAGTCCATGGGCTTCGATCAGGTGTTCAACATTGTCGATCGCCCGATTCCCTGTCCGGAATGCCTGACCGACCTGCCGTCCCAGGACCAGTCGGAAGAAGTGGTACGGGTCAAGGTCCTGGAGGCGCACAAGATCCTCATGGGCCTTAATGACTCCAACCGTGAAGCCTTTCACGATCTGGTGAATGCCCTGGAGCGTCACTGATCGACTGAAACGCTAGCGCACAAAAAAGGGCGAACCTGTGAGGGTTCGCCCTTTTTGCGTTGACGCGAAGCGATCAGAGCTTTGCAGCCAGCAGGGCTTCGAGCTTTTCCTGGTCGCGGGCGAACTGGCGGATGCCTTCAGCCAGCTTTTCGGTGGCCATGGCGTCTTCGTTGGAGGCCCAGCGGAACTGCGCTTCGTTCAGGCTCTGGCGAGCTTCACCAGTCTTGCCCGGGCTCAGCTTGCGTTCCAGCTTGCCGGTGTCGGCGGCCAGCTTCTCAATCAGGTCCGGGCTGATGGTCAGGCGATCGCAGCCTGCCAGTTGCTCGATCTGGTTGAGGTTGCGGAAGCTTGCCCCCATGACCACGGTCTTGTAGTCATTGGCCTTGTAGTAGTTGTAGATGCGGGTAACCGACTGCACGCCCGGATCGTCAGCGCCCTGATAGTCGTTGCCGGTAGCCTTCTTGTACCAGTCGTAGATCCGCCCTACGAATGGAGAAATCAGAAACACCCCGGCTTCGGCACAGGCCACGGCCTGGGCAAAGGAAAACAGCAGGGTGAGGTTGGTTTGGATGCCTTCGCGCTCCAGCTTTTCGGCGGCGCGGATGCCTTCCCAGGTAGAGGCGATCTTGATCAGCACCCGATCACGGCCGATGCCGGCCTTGTCATACAGCTCGATCAGCCGATGGGCGCGCTTGAGCATGGCTTCGGTATCGAACGACAGGCGGGCGTCCACCTCAGTGGAAATACGGCCCGGAATGACCTTGAGAATCTCCTGGCCGACAGCCACGCCGAAACGGTCGCTGGCCAGGCCGACATCGCCTTTGCAGTCGTTGACGCAGGCATTCAGCAGATCGGCATAACCCGGGATGGCCGCAGCCTTGAGCAGCAGCGAAGGGTTGGTGGTGGCATCCACCGGCTTGACCCGGGCGATGGCGTCGAAGTCACCGGTATCGGCCACTACGGTGGTGATTTTCTTCAGTTGTTCCAGCTTGGAAGTCATGAGCGTGCTCTGTCCTATGGGTCTGACGACATTACCCGAGCGCTGTCAGGCGCTCAAGGGCGCGGAATGCTAACTACGGCCCCAAAGTCCGTGACCTGAAAACAGTCGTTTGAATGCTGGGGCACTGTCCAGTAGATACGATGCCAAAAGCCCGGCCAGGTTCAACCCGGCCGACGCTTAACGTCCTTCCAGCAACTGTCCGGCCTGATCCAGCAGGGCCAGCGGATCCTGGGTCTTGTGGATATCCACCGACAACAGCTGGCGGAACTTGCGAGCACCGGGGAAGCCCGTGCCCAGCCCTAGGACATGGCGCGTGATGTGGTGCATGGCGCCACCGGCAGCCAGGTGCTCGGCAATATAGGGGCGCAACCGGGCCAGCGCCTCGGCCCGGGAAATCACCGGCTCAGTGCTGCCAAACAGCTGCTGGTCTACCTCGGCCAGCAGATAGGGGTTGTGATAGGCCTCACGGCCCAGCATCACCCCATCGAAAGTCTGCAGATGTTCATGACAGGCCTCGAGGGTCTTGATCCCACCGTTGAGGATGATTTCCAGCTGTGGGAAATCCGCCTTCAATTGCGCCGCCACGTCGTAGCGCAGCGGGGGAATGTCCCGGTTCTCCTTGGGCGAGAGGCCTTCGAGAATGGCGATTCGTGCGTGCACGGTAAAGCTGCTGCACCCGGCTTCCATGACCTGGCCGACGAAATCGCATAGCTCGGCATAACTATCGCGCCCGTTGATACCGATCCGATGCTTGACCGTCACGGGAATCGACACCGCATCGCGCATGGCTTTCACGCAATCGGCCACCAGCGCCGGATGGCCCATCAGGCAGGCACCGATCATGTTGTTCTGCACCCGGTCGCTGGGGCAACCGACGTTGAGGTTGACCTCATCGTAGCCATGCTCCTGGGCCATGCGCGCGCACGCCGCGAGATCCGCCGGCGTGCTGCCCCCCAGTTGCAACGCCAGAGGGTGCTCGGACGGGTGGTAGCGCAGGAAGCGCTCGTGATCACCATTGAGCAGTGCACCCGTGGTGACCATTTCGGTGTAGAGCAAGGTGTGTTTGGACAGTAGGCGCAGGAAGAATCGGCAGTGACGGTCCGTCCAATCCATCATCGGTGCAACGCTAAACCGCCGGGACAGCGTAGGGCTTGAGTTTACTGGGGCTGTAGCTGAATTCTGGACCATTTTGCTCTACGTGTTTAAGGCGTGTTTTGGGGCGTTTTCAGGCGTTTTTAAAGGCTCGGTGGTACGATGTACCACCCAAAAACTGACGCGTACCACTTTCCATATGGCGACTATCAGGGCAAGAAAACTGGCAGATGGGAGCGTGAGCTACACGGCTCAGATCCGCATCAAGCGCGACGGAGTGCAAGTTTACCAAGAGAGCCAGACCTTCGCCCGAAAACAGGCCCACAGGCCTGGGGGCGTAAGTGCGAGCTGGAACTGGATGGCCGCAGGATCTTCGACCATCTGAAGTGTTGGCTCAATGGCAGATGCTACGAAGTGCCGATATCTATGGATGGTTTGGCCAACATCACTGGGGCCAGTGTGTATCTGCAATTGGGGGAGTAGCATGCAGGCCCGTACCCTAATCCTGAACAAACTATTCAGCCGTAAGTAATAAGACAACGGTTGTCACGCTGGTTTCATCCTCTATATGACCGAAGCGGTCCAGGGGCAAGAGCGTATCAAGTAGTTTGACGCTGTGCTGAAGAGCTCGAAAGGCTCTGGCAACTTCCGCAACCTATTTGTCTATGCGCCCTCCAAGAAGAAAGACGTTATCCAGCTGATGCCTGTCAGCGAGGTGGCGGCTAGGTACGAGTTCAGCTCGATCAAGAGCATCAGTTGTGATGACTTGCTTGAGGCCTTGAGTATCGCACCGCAGTTAATGGGCATCGTGCAGCTGAGTGGTTTTGAGTCGTGGGGGGAGGTGCTGTAATTTAGGTAGTGAACGAGCCTGAGCTGTTATAGGTGGGCCCGCGTAGTAAATGAGGTGATGAGTTACTGCATCACATCAGCCCGACGCTGAATCACTCCGAATACTTAGCTTACGATTTTATATTTTTCTCTGTAGCTCTCTATAAGGCGGCTTAAGTTAGCAGGCTTTCCTAGAGTGATCTTAAAATTTGAGCTGGAGATTCAGAAAGCTGTACGGCAAGCGCAGTGGTCTCGAGAGAAGTCGAAAAGCAGGCTAATGATGTGAGTAACTCTGAGCAGTTGATAATTCAATTGCTCAGAGCATATAAGTTTTAGTTCGGACTGCGAAGGCACTCGATATAATTCATATCGAACCCGCGCGAGGGAAGGATGCTTTCAATACGCAGGCCCGCTTGAGAACATAGTGATTGAAAATCTTTGGTGCTTCTTACTTGCCCGGGCGTCCATACTCGTTGTTCAAAGTTTCGTGTATGAATGAATTCGGGGTTGTCGAACGAGTCGGAAAACTCTCGATCCAGCAGTCCTTCAATAATTACCAGGCGAGAGTCAAGACGCATCGCCTTTGCAATGGAAGTCAATATCTGAATGACGTTGGAGTTGTCCCAGTCATGCAATACGTGCTTGATAGTATAAACATCATGTCCGGGTGGAATCGCGCCGAAAATATTGGTTCCAATGAATTGGCAGTTTTCTAATTCGAGCGACTGAATGTGTCGATCGGCATTGATTTTATTTGATGGCTGATCGCAGATAATACACGATAATTTTTCGTATTTTGACGCCAGCGCGCATGCAAGGCTACCCGTGCCGCCCGCTACATCAACTAGGCTTTTTGCGTCTCCAATAATCAACTCTTCGACAATGTCCGGTATAAGCGATTGATTAGTCACGCCGTGCATGAACTCCACAAAGACCTTGCTGGCTTCGGGGTTTTTGTTGTAGTAATCCCATATTGTATCTTTATGAGCTAGTTTGAATGCATTGTCACCCGTCAGAAAGTGCTCTTCAAGTTTAATGGTTGCTGGGGCTAACTGCGCTCCCCATACTAGCAGATAAGGCCTGAACCATGATTTTGAAGCTTTCGTGAGTTGTAACCCTTTTCTGGCTATTAAATATTTTTCATCCTTTTTACGGATGAACTTGAGCTTCGTGGCAAGCAACAGCAGGTCATTGAGAATGTCCGATTTGGCTTTGCTAAGTTGATTCAATTCGTCGAGAGTTTTTGGGCCGGCAATTAAAAATTCGAAAATCTCGATTTTTGTCAAAAAATACAACGCATGTGCGGCATAGGATGCCTGAATCAACTCAAAGCAATTCAGCTCGTTTAGCACGGATTTTGCCATTAGGCTGTCTCCTGACTTCCGGGTTGTCATCGAAAATAAAAACTATGGAACAGCAGAATCATTCCTCTGGAATGGGCATGATATCTGCCGATCCAGACAGCTTGCAAGGCAAGTGTGGCCGGCATACTACGGGATTTTTCAAAAAAACCACATGACCTGCGCATATTAAATAACATATCGCTTGACTAACCCTTTCCGGCTGTCCCTAAGGCTCTAACTCATGAGAGGGTGGAGCTCCCTTGAAAGCTACAAGGAGTTACTCCGAAGCCTGGGGTGCTGTGCACCAAGACAGGCAGGAGCTGGGTTAGGCAGCGATTTGCTTGCTTATAGCCGAATCGTTAATACGACGAGCACCTCAGATGTTTCTGGATGAGTGCTCCCATGCTTCCACCGGGACGAGGCGTTAAATCGATGTATTCAGCAGGAGCGAGAAGAGGATGTTCAGATTTACAAGGTGCGCAAGGTTTAATAGCCATTCCTGAATGAAGAATTGTTGGTCGCATACAGCACGATAGAGCGAATGTTACGGAGGTTGGGCCAGATGTGCGCCATGTATAGCGAGAGTGCCAAAACGACTAATAGCGTTGAGTCTGCCACTGCACTTGCTGGAAGGAGTCTATTTGTCTGTTTCGCCCCATGCAGCCCCTTGGGGTGGAAGTTGACTAACTTCAGTGATATCAAAAACGTTATCGTTATTATTGGCGTCCCCTATGAATCATAGGTTACGCTCTACACAATTGACTTGCAGGTGGGCTGGGCAATGAAGTAAGCGAGCTCCGTATCTATGCGGCCGCAGATCCAACTTTTAAGAAAATAGAGATCCTTAGTGTCAGGGGCGGCAGCAGGGCCTGATCAAGGCTAACGTCTACTAGGTCAGGTCTGTCTGCAAGCCACTGGCGTCGGTCAGCAGCTAGTCGGGACAACTCCAACCTATTCGTTCTGGCCACTGCTGTAATTGCTGATAAGTTGCGCTCGAAGTCAGTATGGAACTTGCTCGTAAAGGCCGGCCATACAAATGTAAGGATCGCAACACCGAATTAACCGAAGACTATGACGGCAATGTCACTATGGTGAGGGGCCTCAATGATCTGTTCATTCCGATTATCCGGGCGTGCGAATGCCCATTATTTCAGGGAGTCAGAAGCGAGTGCTGATAATCAGTTGCTCGATCTTGGAGCCCCGAAGAGATCGAAATAATGATTGTTGATGCTGACGTGCTACATGGCGTATTCGGAGCCGTGATTTGTTTCACCGTAGAGATCGGCGTGCTTCACCTCCTGGCGCGCACCGCCTGCCTGTGGGTCAAAAGGATCTCTTTTTCTGCCCCCTGCAACCCAGTTAAGTCGGAACCGGCCTGCGGGCTTTTGAGTTACTCTGAGGTGGGAGAAGCCTGGGGAACCCCGCGAAAGTAGGAGCGTTTTAGCGTTTGCTGATAGGAGTATAGCCAGCCGAGTCTGAGAAGAGCTTCGGGAAAAGGATTAGTTTTTTATGAGGCCATTGAAAAAGGGGGAGGGACTGGGCTTGAGACCTAACTTTCAGGAGGGTAGTTAAAGCTAGATTGAAGGTGGTTTTTTTGTCAAATATTAAATTTAAAGAATTTTATAAGATTTAAAATTAACTTGCCAGCAGTTAATTTTTATCAGTGACCTGAAAGCCGTGCATTACAAGGCTTTCAGCGGTGTTAGTGAAAAACTAACCGTCCTAAACTTTTTCTGATTGGATAACATGAAGCTATGGGTGGAACTTTAGTGTTACATGCACTGAAGTCGCATACGGAGTCTCGCACTCCAACCTTCATCACCTTCATTGAGGCGCACTCATCCACTGAACATAAGATGTTGCTGTGTGCGGATGGTGTCGGGATTGGAGCAAAGTAGGCGACAGGTTCAAGTGCCATAGCAGCTGAACCTGGCGGAGGGGGCTCAGGGAGTGACGGTGAAGTAACGCCCATGGCCATCGTTACCGCAGTAACTGGTTGAGACGGCCTGTGTTTCTTTTAGGACGCCCGTACCGCTGAGTTTGACTAGGTTGATGGCGCACTTGGAGGACAAGGCGCTCTGCTTGCTAAATTCGAGACTCGCCTCGTAATCCTTCCCGGCCTTTGGGACGAACTGAATGGTGGGGGGATAACAGTGGCCGTTATCGGTTTTGTAGTTAATGTCGATCAACACTGGCTGGTTTGCGGGAATTACAAATTCGTCGTAGCCCAGTCTGTCGAATTTAACGGCTTCTGTATGTGCGGTGGTGGGTATGCCAATTACGCGGTTCTGGTAGTCTTCAATCTTCATTCCTAGCACATCGGAGTCGCGCCAAAGGATGTAGCGCTGTTTTGGATCATGGTGACGTGTAGCGATACTTCCCTGCAAGCGACCATTTTCGGGATGGTTGTAATAGGCTTCGCAGGTTTTTCCGGGGATGTAGGAGGCCGGTTTTTCCGGTGCGGAGAAGATACGGATACGAGCACTGTTAGTGGGGTCGTACTTAGCCGCTTCGGTATCGTTGCGTAAATTAGTCTTTTCATAGCTGCAGCCGGTCAGTAATAGAGCACCTGCTGTGAGTAAAAACCACTTCATGATAAAACACGCTCCTTGTTGTGAATGCCAGTTTTGCCTGATGTGAAAGGGCATAAATTTACCTGGGGGGAGTTCTTCCTCTGATTTAGAGAGTTATTACTTTGGCGTCCGTAGTTTAAGCTCGGTACGTATATTGCTTAGTGAAGGTATTTTGCCATGAGATGTGGAGGGGGAATAGCAGTAAACAGAAGTGCCAGCAGCGTGTAACCTAATTAGATTTACGTGCAGTGGTAAGAAAGTGGTACGTGAGGCGTGCGGATTCTTTCTAGGTCTTTCAAAATAAGAGCCTTAGAAATAAACGGTCCAATCCATTATTGGTGCCACGGAAAAGCGCCGGGAAGGTTCTGAACGGGAAGGGCTTGAAGCGGTAAAGGGCATGGGATGTTTGTCGCTTTGCGGGGCAACCGCCTGTGGTCATGGCGGTTGTCGGGGTGACGAATTGGCGCAGTTTATCAGGAAGTACCACGCCGACGTTGTGCTCTGAGCCATTGCCGGACTAGCGAGGTTGTCCGAGTATCCGTCCCAGCTGCGCCAGCCAGTGGTAGCCCACCACGAAACTGAATCGTAGCCAGACACCCGCGCAGATGCTCCAGGAGAGGACCCGGGGATAGTCCTCACGAAAAAACTTGCCATAGAAGCGGATCATGCCCCGGTGCTTGTGCCATTCGACGAACACCGGGCGGGTGCGGCTGCAGGCGCCCCAGGCGTGAAAGATCCTGGCCTGGGGTACGAAGCAGACTTTCCAGCCTTCCTGGCGAAAGCGCATGCACAGGTCCAGGTCCTCGCAGTGCAGGAAGTAGCCTTCGTCCCAGCCGCCGACGCTGTCCAGGGCTTCGCGCTTGACCAGCATGCAGGCGCCGGAAATGGCTTCTACCTGCGTCGGACGGCTGGGCAGGGGCTCGCGGTGCAGAAGAAAGTCGGAGAACAGTCGCGGCGAGAGCCAGGCCAGGCCCGACAGGTTGAGGGCGCGTACTATTGCCCGCCGTGGAGTGGGGAAGACCCGACGTCCACCGGGCTGTTCGCTGCCGTCGAAGTTGCACAACAGGCCACCTGCCATGCCCAGATCGTGGGTGTGGCGCAGGGCGTCGATCATTCCTTGCAAGGCGCCCGGTTGCAATACGGTGTCGGGGTTGAGGAACAGGATGTGTGGCTGCTCGCAGTGACTGGCGCCTAGGTTGCAGGCCGCGGCGAAGCCGGTGTTGCTTGGGTTGCGCAGGATGAGCAGGCGTTCATCGGCGGCGAACCGGGTGGCAACCTGTTCCAGGCTGCCGTCATGGGAGGCATTGTCCACCAGCACCAGCCGGTTGATGTCCTGGGCCAGCACCGAGATCACGCAGTCCTCCAGCAGAAGGCCGGCGTTGTAGTTGACCACCACCACATCACAGGAACGCGGCATGGGCCCCCTCGAAGCGTTTTGCCCAGGAGTTGGCTTCGCGGAACTTCAGGGTCTCCGCCAGGGGCTCGGTAAACGTCAGCGCCTGGTGGATCACTCGGGAGATGTCGTCGAGGCTGTCGCTGAGAAACACTCCCGGAAGGTGGCGCCTGGTGCCCATTTCGCCGAATGCGGTGCTGACCACTGGCAAGCCCAGGGCCCGGTACTCGTAGTATTTGATCGGGTCGACGTAGCGGGTGATGTCGTTGCACTTGAACGGGATCAGGCCGACATCGAACTCGGCCATGGCTTGCAGCGCGGCCTCGTGGGACAGCGCCGGCAAGCACCGGATATTGTCCGGCAGTGCCCTGGGCGAAGGTCCGTGCTGGGGGCCGATCAGGCGTACCTCGGCCCCGGGAAAGGCCACGGCCAGGGCAAGCACGAATTCCCAGTCGAACCACTTGGCGAGGGTGCCGATGTAGCCGAACACCGGGCGTGTTCCATGTGCTGCGCGCCGGGACAGGGGCAGGGCGGGCAGGCGTTCGCTGGCGCAACCATTGAGCAGCAGCCGGGTATCGACCTGTTGCCGTTGCCAGTAGCGCTGCAAAGTCGTGCAAGAGGCCAGGGCGGTGACCACAGCCCGGGCGGTCTGGTGCTGGCGCCGGTGCATGGCACGGCGCGACCAGCCGCGATAGAACGCCGGTACGTTGTCCATGACGTCATAGAAACTGCCGGCGAAGATCGGTTCCTGCAGCAGTTGCAGGGCCAGCCTCGAGGGTTTGCCGATGCCGAGCTGGGTCGGTGCCTGGGCAAAATGGCGGATCTGTTGCTTGAGCTCCTGCCAGAACAGGCGATTGACCCAGCCCGAGCCGGGCAGGGGCTCTATGGGCAGGGCCCGGGGCCTGGCCAGGGTCAGCCAGTCCGGCACGGGGACGGTCGGGCCCTGGTATGGCGGGCGGGTTAGCAAGTCGGCCAGTACCGGCAAGCGCGTGGGATAGGGTTCGACCCACAGCACGGGGGCCTGGGTGGCCGCATGGAACTGGCGCACCAGTTCATGGGGGCGTTGCGCGAAGCTGTGCCAGCTGACCGGTGACAGATAGACCAGCCTCATGATGGCTCCCTGGCGGTGTGGGGAGTCCAGGGTCGGCCCCATTTCGCCTCGTACAGGGCCTTGTTGCGCTCAAACAGTTGTTGGCGCTGGCTGCCGGGCATCTGGCTGAACGAGGCAGAAAGATGGTGATGAATGAACACGTCTTCGGCAAAGGCGCAGGACAGCCCTGCTTGTTCGACTCGGCGGCAATAGTCGTCGTCTTCGAAAAAGCCCAGACCGAAGGCTTCATCCAGGGGCCCGACGCGCTCATAGGTCGACCTGGGCATCATGACCGCGAAGAAACCGAGGGTGGCGCAGGGCACCACCTGGCCGACATGGCGCCAGGTGTACCGGCGAGCGCGGCCAGGCATCTCCTCGAGGCTGCGGTAGCTGATCTCGATCTTCGCTTCGTTGCCGATGTTGTTGGTTACCGGCCCGATCAGGCCGAGCCCCGGGTTGCGTTGCAGGTGGCGGCGCAGGGTCTGCGCCCAGCCAGTGGTGACCTCGGTGTCGTTGTTGAGCAAGACTAGGAACTCGCCCCGAGCCCGGGCCAGGCCCTGATTGTTGGCCGCGGAGAAACCCAGGTTGCCGGGGTTGAGGATGAGCGAGTGAGCGCTGTCGCTGGCCCACTGCCGAAGGAACTCGACGCTGCCGTCGGTGGAGGCATTGTCGACGACAATGATCTCCAGATTGCGGCCCAGAGCATCGGCGGCCAGGCTGGCCAGGCAGGCGCGGGTAAATGCCAGGTTGTTGTAGGTCACTACTATCACGCTGATCAGGGGCCCGGTTTGCTCGCCTTCCACCAGGGCCTTCAACTGTTCTACCCGGTGCTCCCAAGTCTGTTGTGCGGCGAATTCCTGGCGCTGGCGGGAAGTGCTGTCGCAGGCAGGTTCCTGCAACGCCTGGGCGATGGCTTCGATAAAGGAGGGGGTATCCCTGGCAATGGATACCTGCTGGCCGAACTCCTGCAGCTCGGGCAGATCCACCGCCACCACCGGCTTGCCGGCACTCAGGTATTCGTAGACCTTGACCGGGTTGGTGGCCAGGGTCAGTGCCTCGATGCGAAACGGCAGGATGCAGACATCGAAGGCCTGCAGGTAGGCGGACAGCTGTGCGTAGGGGATTTCACCGGCCAGCCTGACGTTGGCATGGCGCTGCAGGCGCGCACCAACCCGCCCGGTATCTGCGCCTATCAGCAGGATCGTGCAGTGCCTGAAGGCTTCGGCGATAGCGGCCAGCAGATCCACATCAAACCACTGGGCGAGCGCGCCGTAGTAGCCGATCACGGGACGGCCTTGCGGGTCTTGATAACACTGGGCCGGGGGCTTGGAAAAATAGGTGAAGTCGGCGGCATTGCGCAATACGGCGCGTTGCCCGGTGCTTGCAGGCGGGCAGTGCCGACTCCAGTGGCGTTCCAGCCACGCCGAGGCAAACAGCGTGATATCGGCCTCGCGCAGCAGCTCATGCTCCAGTTGCAGCAGGTCCGGGGCGTTGTTGCCGAAGCCCTGATGGTCGTCCATGCAGTCATAGACCAGGCGGCTGGCCGGCAGCGCCCCGGCCACGGGGGCCCAGAACGGGTGCTGGACCAGGGAGATCACCTGGCTCGAATGGGCCCAGCTCAATAACTCGCCGATGCTGCGACGCAACTGCTGGACCACGGCCTCTTGCGGGGCAGCGTGGTAGAGGAGCGGGGCTGCGCGTGCAAACAGCCGCACTTCGAACAGCCGCCCTCGGTCATCCAGCGGGCGCAAGGTAAAACCGTCGCGAGCGTCGTCCTCCAGGCTGGCCGAGACATAGAAAACCCGGCGTCCGCTGGTGCTCAAGCCGCGGGCCAGGTGCTGGGGACGCTGCTGGCGGAAATCCCAGTCGATGGCACCCCAGACCACGTAATCCGGCCATTGCGGGTCGGCCGCCGGTAGCACGCTACAAGCGGGTACGAAACTCTTGGCGGCCCGCTGATGCCGACGCAGGGCCCGCCAGCCAGGTCCCAGCGCGCCGTGATACAGGCGCTGGAGCAAGGCTTTCAGCAGGTAAGGCAGCGGCAGGCGGTGATAGAGGCGACGCCAGCGCTGGAACAGGGCGGTGCTCATTGCCGCGTTCCGGATACTGAGCGAGTCAAAGCACGGACTCCGACTGTTTCGGGGTCGCGGCAACGATCACGAAATCGCTGTTCAGGGTGCCCGACTCGATCAGCCCGTCTTCGATGTCGAACAGCATCCGCAGCACCCGCATCGCCTGGGGATCATCGGCCTTGAAATTGCCGGCGATGCCATGCAGCAGAAATTGCAGCAGGGTGCCGCCGCAGGTGTTGAGGGCCTGGATCTGGAAGTGCTGTTCCACCACCTTGAGGATGTCCTGGGAGCGCACCGCCTCGGACGGATCAACCTTCACCACCTCTTGTGGATCAGGGAGCGGTACGTTGTTCTGCACCTGACCGTAGGAACCCTGGACGAAAGAGCGGCGCATGGCCGGGGGAATCAGGGCGAAGGCATGGCTGATGGCTGCGCACTGGGCCTGGTCAAAGGCAAAGTGATTGGCGCCGACATACTCGTTGAAGAACAGCCAGCCGTCCGCCTTCAAGGCCTGGCGGACATTGGCGCAGACCTTTTCCAATTGGCGAATGTGATGCAGTGAACCGTTGAACCAGACGGCGTCGTAATGAGCGCTGGGCAGTTGCACCCGCTCGACGTCGGTGAGGCTGTAGTGCAGGGTCCGGGTCCCCAGCGCCGCCGCTTCTGCCCGGGCGGTGTCCAGCGCCGCCGGGGCGATATCCACGGCGTCGCAGTCCTGGAAGGCCTGGAGTTTGTAGAGCTCGCGTTCCAGGGTACCGGTGCCGCAGCCGATGCTCAGCATACGCGGCACCGGTAACCGGCCCGCCAGAAAGGTGTTCAGGCAATAGGGTACCCAGTGAGCATGACCGCTGCCGGCCGTGGCCTTTTGCTGATGGCGTTGTTGCACCGCAGGCACTGCCAGCCAGTAGACATCCGCAGAAAACGCATCCGAGCCGGCCTGGTTCTGTGACCAGTGCTCGGCGGTCTGCGCCTTGCGCTGCTCCTCGCTCATGTCGTCCGGGGGAACATGGGCTGCGACTGCCCGACCACTGAGCTGTTGAATTATTTTTTTCAGCACGTTCGGCATCTTCCTTGTGGGTGTATCGGGCTGCAGATTCAGTCGGTGAGCTTCATTCCCGTGGCGTAGGCGTTCGCTCTGCGGCGTGCTTGACGATGGGGTTGCCAGGGCCCCCACTTGCTTTCGAAGTAGGCCTGGTTCTTGTCCCATAACCGCTGGTATTCGCCGCTGGCGATAAGGGCCTTGAACGAGGCCTGGCCGTAGTGGTGGATGTAGCTGTCCTCGGCGCATACGGTGCGCAAGCCGGCGGCCTGGACTCGCCGGCTGTAGTCGTCGTCTTCGAACATGCCGATGCCAAAGGCTTCATCCAGCCAGCCCACCTGATCCAGCACTTCGCGGCGCATCGCTACGCAAAACATAGCCAGCATCGGGATGTCGAAGCAGCGCCCGCGGTACTGGCTGGCGCGCCGGTCGGCGAAGTCCTCCATGTCGTCGAGGTCCTGGTAGTCGATGCTGACCCGGGCCTCGTTGCCCACCGCATTGGTGGTCGGCCCCACCAACCCCACCTCCGGGTCGTCGAGGTGGCGCAGCAGGGGCGCGAGCCAGCCCCTGGGCACCACGGTGTCGTTGTTGAGCAGGACCAGGTAGTGGCCCTGCGCAAGGCGCAGGCCCTGGTTGTTGGCGGCGGCGAAACCCAGGTTCTGTTCGTTGAGCACGATGCTCACATTGGGTTCGCTGCGGGCCAGGTAGCGCAGGTAGTTGCGGGTGGAATCCCGCGAGGCGTTGTCGACGATGATCAGTTGCAGGTTCGGGTAGGCGCAATTGCGCAGCAGGCTGTCGATGCAGCCGCGGGTCAGCTGCACATTGTTGTAGGTGACGATGATTACCGAGACCTTCGGAAACAGTTCGACCAGCGCATCGCGCGTGTCTTCGAAGCGTTGCCGCCAATCGTTTTCCCTGGCCAGTGCCAGCCGTTGGTTCCAGCGCTGCAGATCGGTTTCCCCGAGGGCTCTTTCGATCTGCGTGACAAAGGCAGACGGCCCGTCGGCGAAATACAGGTAAGGCTCGTAGATCTGCATCTCCAGCAGCGGCACTGCGACCACGGGTTTGCCGGCGCTGATGAACTCGTAGAACTTCACCGGATCCACCGCGTGGGTCACGTTGTAGAGGCGAAAAGGAATGATGCAGACATCGAAGTGGTACAGGTATTGCGGCATCTGCGAGTAAGGCTTGCGGCCCAGCAGGTGCACATTGGGCAGGCGGTCGAGGCCGGCCAGGTCACGGACGAACACATCGCCAATGAGCACCAGATTCCACTCTGGTCGTTGCCGGGCAATGGCCGCCACCAGCTCAAAATCGACCCATTCGGCCAGGGCACCATAGAAGCCGATGATCGGGCCTTGAAGCTCCTCCAGCAGAGTATTGGGTGTACAGCATCGGGCAAAGAAGTCGAAGTCCACCCCGTTTCTAACCAACTGGCAGCGACGGCTGGTACTGGCCCATTTGTCGTACAGCACGGAGGCGGTGACGGTTACCAGATCAGCCTGCTTCACCAGTACCTGTTCCTGGTCCAGCAAGGGCTGACCGATGTTCGGGAAGTCCTGCCATTCGTCCATGCAGTCGTATTGCACGGGCCAGCCGTATGCCTTGCGCAGGTGCAGGGCCAGGCGCGTCCAATAGGGCAGGTGAACCACCGACACCGCCGTCTTGATCCGGTAGTCGCTCACCAGGGCCTGCAACGCCTCGGCATTGGCGCGCAGGTTGCCTTCGGTGATGCAGGTGGCGTAATAGTCCTGTCGTGCATGCCCGCGCAGGGTGACTTCGAAGACCCCGGGAGCGACTGGGTGCGCCGTATAGGGCCGTTCTGCCGCGGGTAGCGGCGAAAGGATTATGTAGAACACCCGATAACCCTGGATAGCGAACTGCGTCATCAGTTGCTGTGGTCGCTGGAACCTGGCGGACCAGTCGATATTGGCAAAGCACAGCAGGTCAAAATACTGACCAGCAGAGCCGGGTGCTGAGTCCTCCACGATATCGGGCTCCAAGGGGGTGGAAGCTGGCAGAGGCTGGACGAGAGAGGGCAGGTGAGTCGGGTACTCGCTCTCGTCGTTGATCACCCCGTGCCGCAGCAGTTGCATCAGCATGCGCAGGGGGCGGGTCAGGCGCCAGGAACGCGAGCGCCGCATATGTTCGATATGCGCCAGGGCGGCATTGCGCTGAAGGATGGCCTGTGCGTGCTCGAGCCGCAGCCGGGTCGACTCCTGCTCCTGCGAGTGGGACTTAGTCATGAGCGGGCTCATAGTTGTGCAGTGGGCTCTGGTCGCCACTGGGCCACATTGAGCTGAGGGAGCCGGGCCGGTAGAAGGTCACGGTCATGCTGCGCCGTGATGTCCGGCAATTGGCTACCACCTGCGTCACCGCATGCCAGGAGTTCTCGGCGCGTACCAGTACTGCCGATGTGCCCACCAGGGGCGGGATCACCGCGACCACATCCGTGGGGTCGGCAGAGCCCAGGATATTCAGGCAGCCACCGTCCTCGATGTTCCAGGAATCGTTGAAGTACAGGATATGGGTCACCAGCTTGTCGCCCAGGTCCGGGTGCGGGCCGAGGCAGGCCTGCGGCCCGTAGTGGAAGACATTGACCTCCATGGGAGCGTTTCTGAGGTCCATGTCGGTGAGCGTCGACAGCGCCAGGCGATAGTCCGGTGCGGTCAACTCGCTGGCCAGCCTGCGCCAGGCCGGGCTCAGGTGGTGCTCGTGGATAATGCGCCCGGTGCCCATTTCCACCAGTTGCCGCGCCTGGTACTCGTAGTCCTTTTCTCCGCCATAGCCGGACACCGTCTTGAAGGAGTCACGGGGATAGGTCGCTACCAGGGCCGCGGCGTCCGCGGGCGAATACAGTTCGGTGATCCGCCCCCAGCGAAAGGGCTGAGTGTGCAAGGGGGCTCTGGTCAGCATTGGCAGATTCAGCATCGTATTCATCTTCCCAATAAATGTTGCAGGCGGCGCCGCAGGGAGCGTAACGGCGCGGTGAGGCGATAGGAGTTGGAGCGATGGATTCGACCCAGCTCGGCATCGACCCGACTGGTGAGTTCCGTTTGGTGGCGGCGTAGTAGCGTCAACTGCTGTACCTGGATTTTCAGCGCATCCAGTTCGGCCTGTTTGCTCAGGATTGCCTCGCGACAGTCCGGGAGGGGGGCCTCCAGCAGGCCGGGCAGGGCTTGCCAGAAGCGGTTCAGCGCCTGGCTGGTGGGGCGCGGGCCCTGGGCGATCAGTTCGGCTACCCGGTCCCAATGGCGCTGCACTTGTTCTTGCGCGGCGATCACCTCGGGGCAGGGCCCCGTTTCGCTCAGGTGTTGCAGGAACCATTGGGGATCGATGGGCTGTTCGGCGGGCAGGGGGCGGATCCCGCGGTATGCGCGCAAGGCGGTGTACTTGCCCTGGTTCAGGTTGGCCGAACAGAAGGCCGGTACGCCGAAGGCCAGGGCGGTGATCGCCAGGTGATAGCTGTGGCCGATGACGCCCTGGGCCTGGGCCAGGATCTCCGCCAGTAGCAGTGGCTCTGGCCAGGCCGGCAGGCGCACGGCCCGTGGCAGGTCGGCCCCGAGAATCGACTCATGGTCCCCGAGCACCGGGCCGATGGGCAACAGCAGCAACTGCCACTGGCTGAACAGCGCGTTGTGGGTTTTCCATAGCTGGAGAAAGCTCTCCAGGCCGGCAATCGCATGCACCACCAGATAGGGCCCGGTCAGGCCGGCCTGGGCACAGAGTTGGCGATAGGCCGCCGAGGGTTGCTGCCGGTCGATCAGGCTGGGCAGGCCAAAGGCGGTATCCGGCAGTACCTCGACCTGGGCCTGCTCGCTCAGCGCGGACAGGGTGTTTGCAGACAGGGCATCGCGCACCCTGACGTGGGGGCTTTGCTCCAGGGTCAGCCTGACCAGCGGGGCCGCCCAGGATGGAATCGGGTTGCAGTGCATGCCGGGGGCGTTCCAGATCAGCGGCACATTGTGTTGCAGGGCCATCAGCGCAGGCGACAGCCAGTACCCGGTGGGGTGGTGGATCTGCGGGTCGGGCGGGTAGTAGTCGGCAGCGATGACCTTGTCGAAGCGAATGATGAAGCCGCCGCCGATCAGCACTGCGTCCAGGCTATCGATGAGCTGGGGTAGTTCACTGACCGAGGTGACGGGGTAGGGCCATTGCGGCGTGCTGCGCGAGTGATAGGAGAACGCGTGCAGGCGCACCTTGCCCAGGCGCGCCTGCAATGCTGCTTCGGCAATGAGGGGGAACAGCAGGTCGCCGTAGTTGGCTACATCGAAGGTACCGAAGATCGCGACTTGCCATTGCTTGTCGCTCATGAACGCTCCTCGACTGCCTGGGGCTGCTGCGATGGGCGGGTGACAGGTTCGATGTGCAAGTCGACGATTCCCAGGAAGTGCTTGTTGCCCGGCAAGGTGTCGAACGCCAGGATGGCCACCTGCTTTTCAATCAGGTGGGAGGTTTCTTCCGTTTCGCCATTCATCAGCTTGAGCGTGATGTGGTAGCGCCCGGCCGCCAGGTTGGCGGCGAATCGCAGGCACACCGAGGCGCTGCGCCAGCCTTGCCGGGACTCGCCGCATTGCAGGGCGACGTTGACCCCGCTGACCACCAGCAGCCGGGCTTCCTGGATGGTCAGGCTGATATTGGGGCGGGCAATGGCGTCGCTGACCTGGGCATCGATGGCGATTTCGATCATGTCGCCGTGGGCAAAGCTTGAGTACAGCGCCCCGGTATTGCTGAACACGGCTGAGGTGATCCGCCCTTCAGGGGTGCCGAAGGCCATGCCGTGCTTCGGGTTGAGCGGTGTCTTGGCGCTGACCTGGACGGCGCCCGCGCTGGCCCAGCGGCGCTGTTCGTCACGCATGTCCAGCAGGTACAGCTCGGCCATCGCCTCCGGTGCACCGCTGGCGCGGATTTCGCCGTCGCGCAGGTAGAGGGCACGGTTGCAGAAACGCTTGACCATGCTCATGTCATGGGACACGAACAGCAGGGTCGTGCCTTGTCGGGTCAGGCGCTCCAGGCGTTCCAGGCACTTGAACTGGAAGGAAGCATCGCCGACGGCCAGGGCTTCGTCGACGATCAGGATATCCGGCTCCACGCACACCGAAACAGCAAAGGCCAGGCGCACCAGCATGCCGCTGGAATAGGTCCTGGTGGGCTGGTCGATGAATTCGCCGATGTTGGCGAAGGCGGTGATTTCGTCGAAACGCGCCTCGATCTCCGCGCGTTTGAGGCCCAATACCGCACCGTTGAGGTAGACGTTCTCGCGGCCGCTGAACTCGGGATTGAACCCCGAGCCCAGCTCCAGCAGGGCGGCGATCCGCCCATGGCTGGTCACGCTGCCCGTGGAGGCGGTGCTGGTGCGGCAGATCAGTTGCAGCAAGGTCGACTTGCCGCTGCCGTTGCGGCCGATGATGCCCAGGGTTTCGCCCTTGCGCACTTCCAGCGCAACGTCCTTCAAGGCCCAGAATTCGCGATAGCGCTGCTTGCCGCGGGGCAGCAGCAGTTGCAGCAGGCGGTCGCGGGGCTGGTCGTAGATCGGGTAGCACTTGCCCAGGCCCTGGGCCTTGATCGCCAGTTCAGAGCACATCGGCGAACCCCGGGCGGGTTTTTTCGAACCACGCCCATCCCAGGAAGGCCACGCCGAGCGCGACGCTCAGCTCTATCAGCCACAGGCCGAGATCGGGCACCACGCCCCAGATCAGCACGTCGCGGGAGGACTCGATCACCAGGGTCAAGGGGTTCAGGTAGAGCCAGTGCCGGTAGGCCTCAGGCAGGGCGCTCAGCGGATAGAACACCGCCGACATCAGCAGCAGGGCCGACATCAGTACACCGATGACCTGGCCAACATCCCGCAGGTAGACCCCCAGGGAGGCGAGGACCCAGGACAGCCCGAGGGTGAACAGCACCAGGGGCAGCAGCACCAGGGGAAACAGCAGAGCGGTGGGCGGCGGCAGGCCGAAGGCCAGGAGGTGGAACAGCAGCCAGACGGCAAAGCTCACCAGCGTGTGGAACAGCACCGCCCCGAGCATCACGCAGGGCAGCATGTCCAGGGGGAACACCACCTTCTTCACATAGTTGACGTGGCTCAGGATCAGCCCGGGGGCTCGGGTGAGGCATTCGGAGAACAGGTTGAAGACCATCATCCCGGTGAACACCAGCAGGGCGAACTGGGTGTTCGAGTCGTTGTCGGTTCCCCAGCGCACCTTGAACACCACGCTGAACACGAAGGTGTACACCAGCAACATGAGCAAGGGGTTGAGAAAGGACCAGAGCAGGCCGGCAATCGAGCCGCGGTAGCGGCCTATTACTTCGCGTTCGATCAGTGCCCGCAGCAGTTCGCGATGACGCCAGGGCCTGAAGGTGAAACGCTGCAGCGTGGTACTTCCGGTCAACTCCCGCTCCTTGGGGCCAGCTTCCAGCACCACCCCATGCTCGACAAGGGCATGGGTGAACGGGTGGTGATTCGAAGCAAACGATTTTGTGAATTGTTTATAGACCCGAAATGCATGGAGTGAAGGTGCCGTTACAGCTTTTTTGATCAGCGGCGGGGGCAGTCGGATGAGTGGCAAAACAACCGCGAGGGTATTACCCGCTGCGGGTGCCTGGGCTCGGCGGTAAAGAGCGGGGTGGGGCTGGCGGGCAGGGACATGCACGGCGCCGGCCCGGGTATGGTTCAGTACTGGCGGACCGCCAGTTGCCGCGCCAGGGCCTGTGCCTGCTCGGCGGCCGCCTGTCGCGAGGCCTGGTCGATGTCCGGGCCGAGGATGGTCTTTTCCACGATCAGCGAGTGCTGGTTGGCAATCCCGATGAAATTCAGCCAGGCCTCTATATAGGGCTTCTGGAAATCGAATGCCGGCGCTGGTGTGCTGGAGCGGGAAGAAAAGTCCAGGCCCCGGGCGTAGGCCGCCACCGCCGTCTTGTTGCGCAGCAGGCCTTGCAGGCCGTTCTCGGGGTCGAAGCTGAAGAGGATGCCCTGGTGGGAAACCAGGTCGATGAAGTGCTTGAGCTTGTAGGGAATGCTGAAGTTCCACAGGGGTATGGAAAACACCAACAGGTCGGCCTGGTGCAGCGGCTCTGCCAGCGCCTGGAGCCGGGCCCAGGCCCGCTGTTCGGCATTGCCCAGGGGCTGGCCGGCCAGTCGCGCATATTTGGCGTCCATGGCCGTCTGATCGAGTTCCGGCAAATCGAGGCTCCACAGGTCCAGGGTGGTGACCTCGGTGTCCGGCCGTTGCTGTCTGTAGCTCTGGATGAAGCCGTGGGCGATTTCCAGGGAGGCGGAGCGGCGCAGGCGGGGCGAGCATTGAATGTGCAGGAGCCGGGTCATGGACGAATCTCTTGGGGTTGGGATGACCGTCATTGCAACATAGCTTGTTTTTAAATATAAATTGTCTATTCAAGTCTTATTGATTTCATTCTGAAATATGTTCGATACCCTGCTATTGCGCACCTTTGTTGCTGTTGTCGATGAACAAGGGTTCAGCCGTGCGGCCCTCAAGCTGCACCTGACCCAGTCCGCGGTCAGCGGCCACCTGCGGCGCCTGGAACAGCAGGTCGGCAAGCCGCTGCTCCAGCGCACCACCCGCTCGCAGCAGCTGACCGCCGATGGCGAGCGGTTGATGGCCTATGCCCGGGCGATCCTGGCGTTGAACCGCGACGCCTGGACCGAACTGACCCGGGTGCCGTTCCACGGGCGCGTGGGGGTGGGCCTGTCCGAGGATTTTGCCGACCCCCGGCTGCTGCGTGCGCTGCAGGACTTTGCCGGGCGCTACCCAGGTATCCGGCTCGATGTGCAGGTTGGCATTCCCGGTACGCTGCTGGATCTGCTGGCCCAGGGCAATTTGCAATTGGTGGTGGGCTCGCTGTGCGAAACTGCCGAGCCTGGCCGCCTGCTCTGGTCCGAACCGCTGGTCTGGGCCGGGCTGGTGCAACCTGCCGGGCTCTTGCCCGACCCCTTGCCCCTGGCGCTGTTTCCCGAGCCTTGCCCCTACCGGGCCGCGGCCCTGGGCCGGCTGGCCCAGGCCGGCATTCCCCAGCGCACGGTTATGCTTTGCAGCAGCAATTGGGCCCTGCGCGCCGCCGTGCTGTCCGGGTTCGCCATAGCACCCATGGCGGCCAGCCAGTTGGGGGCAGGGCTGTGTGCCCTGGGGGAGGAATACGGTTTGCCACCGTTGCCGGATGCGCAGTACCGTCTGTTCACCGCGCCCGAAGCGGACCAGACTGTGCTGGCGGCGCTTTCCGAGGTGTTTGTCGAATATTGCTCGAGCCGTCGATCGGCACTTTAAGCATTGCTCGCGGTGGCCGATAACCCCAGGGTGGAGCCGGGCCGTTCAAGGTTGCTGCCTGAGCTCCCGGCCCGGGTCAGCGGCCAGAAAACCTATACTGTGCAGGGCGCTGGCCGTTCAGCCAGTCTCGAAAACAACCAGGGACCCGCCCTGTAGCCCAGGCCACTCCCGTCAGGACGACCCTTTTGCCTGTTCCCATCTACGATCCTCATCATCCCCCTGGTGGAACCCTGAAGCGCTTGCCGCTGCTCAAGGCCGCGGTGGCCTTCATCGCAACCGTGTTTCTGTGCCTGTGCGGGCTGTTGTACCTGCAACTGGAACAGTCCTGGCGTCACGACCTGATGCAGGCGGAAGTCAATTCCACCAACCTGACCCGGGCCATCGCCCAG